>JAZDFP010000232.1:0-3911 GCA_043807745.1 Planctomycetota bacterium | reverse complement strand
GCACGCCTTATACGCAGAGACCAACCTGTCTATATTCTGGGAAGAAGCGAATAGAAAGGTAATATTTGATTTATTATGCAGATATTTTCTATCGTATTCTGGATATCAGTTTCAGTTTCGTATGTCTGTTTTTCTCTACCCAGCATAGAACCCTCCATCAAGAGACAATCTATTTTTGCAGGTGGTTTATCTATCATCTTCTTGAATAAAACGCTTTTTCTGCCGTGTCCTCTGAAATCACCGGAGTAAAACAGCCGTTTACCATCAGATTCTATTAAAAATGCCATGGCATCAAATGCCGAGTGGTCAACCAGATAACCGGTTATCTTGAAATCCCTTATCGCTATCTCTTTCCATTTGGGCAATACCAAAGTATTTAATTTGCCTGTTTTATGCGGGATAAATATATTGGATATTTCTATCAGTCTTTGGGCACCTTCGCTCAAATATATCGGGATATCCGGATGTATATATTTAAGAAACCCGTAGTGGTCCAGGTGAGAATGCGAAATCAGTATCGCATCTATAGCCATGGGTTCTCCTTTATAAAGCCCTTTTATATCAGGTAGAATTTTGAGCATCTTTAATTGTTCTACAGATTTACCCTCAAGAATCTTGGTATCAAATGGTTCTTTGATTGGAGTAACCAAAGGAATACCTAAATCAATAAGTATGCGGGAATCCCCGGATATTACCTCAACACAACTCCCGCCGATTTCCTTAGTGCCACGATGAATTATAATTTGCATTTTTTAAATATATTTTCTATTTTCAAACTTGTTATATCGCCAATCGCGTAGTATATAAGGTCATTTGGTATATTAGCCTTAAACAACGCGGTCAACCGCCCGCACAGCTGATCCTTATCAAACCCAAAAACTATTAAAAGGATATCCTCGCTGATACTGGTCGGATGAGGTAAGCCCAATGAAAACAGCTCATTTACTGCGTCTATGTAATTTATATACTGATCTCGTATATTATTACCTTTACTTCTTATTTGTTCCTTATATCTTTTAATCTGGTTAACAACATCGGGGTTACTTCCTTTTTGCGACCATATTTCCTTATTTGAATAATGTTTCGCTTCACAAAACATGAGTTTTTTCTCATTTTTGTCGAACAACAAAATGTCTATTCTATCCTGATTTTTGTCTATATCAAGCGACTTGAGTGATACCTCTATGTCTAAAACAACGATATTTGAATTAGGTGCCGCGTACGAATAGTTGCCATAAACATAAGACACGCCATTAGATTCAACCCCTGAATATAACGAACAGTTTTCTTTAATTCTTTCATATCCCTCATTGAAGTCATTAATTTTCTCCACATTTTTTAATTCCGATTCGGGAATATAATCATTGGTCGATTTATATACGGAGGCATACTTAATGTGTTTTTTAAATCCTTTCTCATCGTAGGAAAATAATCTTCCGCCTTTATAATAAAAATCAATTAAATCTTCTCGAATGGCTGGGAAAATATTCCCATAGTCTATATCACTTTTTAACTTCTCTTTAAATAATTTCTCTTGCTGCAATTTTTCTATTAAGGTATCAGAAAAATATCTTACAAATCTACCTTTCATTTTATTCCTTTCTTCTAATTGGTTATTAACGATTTTATTTTATTAGCCGTGGATTCCATTGTCTTGAGCGCTTCGTTAAGTACGCCTGTATTGAAGCCATCTTCATAGATATTTATTGCCAGTTCTATTCCGAGCGTTTCGCCTGATGGGTCAAATCCTAAGGCAATCCCGTTGTTAGCGCAGGTATCTAATGCCTTGCCGATGTTCTCTTTTATTAATTCTATGTTTTTTGGGTGGCAAGTCAAGATTTCGCTCAGCCTGAATCCAGAATCATCCCAGCCTTTATAGATAACGCAGATGTGCCGGTCCTCCTTTTTGATTTCATAATAAAATTCCAGTGCCTTGTTGCTTTTAAACTCGGACAATTCAAGGCCGAGATTATCAGCCATGCGTCTAACCTTATCCGTATTGCGGATAAGATTCAGGCAATGGGCAAGTACCTCTTCGCCCTGATGTTTTGGGATGTTGTTGTCCTGAAGGTATTTGAATATACCTTCACGGGCGTGCTCCATATCGTCGTTTTTAGAGTAATACATAGGTATTTCCTTTCCGGAACGGCCTGATAATAAGATTAAAAAGGGTTAAAATAAGCCGTTTCCTATATATTATATATGCAAATCGTGTGCCAATTCAATACAGGATGGGATGACTGCCTTAACCCTATAGAGTGACTAGGAACAGTCCCTATTTTTACTTGTCCCGTTAGGGATAACTCTTTTGTTGTAACCTGAATAATTCATAAATTATGTCCGCTATCCCGCACATAACTTATGTGCGGGATTACGGCTGGTTATCCCGCCACAACAGACTGCCAATGCCGCAAGGCATTTATGAATAAAGCGGGGTAAGGGTGTTTCGGAAGATAGCCCTTCGGCTCGCCGCAGCGGAGTCTCGCCCTGATGGCGGAGGCATCCTTGTGCCATCCCGAAAGAATTTCTTCCCGCCAGAGACGAGGCTCGCCAAAGGCGGCGGGACGGCGGAAAGGTAATAATTTCCTGCAATTCCATAGACATCTTATTTATCCACCTTCCTATCTGGGTGAAGAGAACTCACCTCCATTCATTATGGTGTCCCCCGAACTTACGGTCTCTGGTGCTATTTTTAATAAATTACCCCATTCGGTATGTCATTTATACTTATACTGTATGTCCTCTATGCTTAAACCCTATGTCCCTTCGCCTTGAACCGTATGTCCCTTCGTCTTGAACCGTATGTCCCTTCGTCTTGAACCGTATGTCCCTTCGTCTTGAACCGTATGTCTCTTCGTCTTGAACCGTATGTCCCTTCGTCTTGAACAGTATGTCCCTTCGTCTTGAACCGTATGTCCCTTCGTCTTAAACCGTATGTCTTCTATACTTACACTAGATGTCCTCTATACTTATACCGGGTGTCCTATATACTTACACTGGGTGTCCTCTGGCGATACACTGGGTGTCCTATACCCCTCCAGGTAGATGTCCCGTTGTGTCCCGTAAAGTTCCGATAGGTTAAATATTGTGTTTTATTTGACTTTTAGCCTCGATACTCTTATGATAAAGGCAAAATATGTCAGATAATCTATTAAATGTAAAAGAGGTATCTGAGATTCTGGGGGTATGCACCAAGACCGTTAAACGTCTGATTCATAAAGGTCAATTCCCTGCCTCAAAGATAGGTCGGCAGTGGCGCATTGACCCGATACTTCTACGCACCTATATCAGAAGCCATAGCCATTTTATAGAAACAGGCAAATTGCCGCAACTATATTTCAAGCCTGATGTGTTAAAACCCTATCGCGAGGATGCTCAATCTCTGACTCCTAAATACTATTTGATAGAGACTGATTTTTATGGTCGGCTGGGTAGCAGGGAAGACCTCTACCGGGATAAGCAGGTCAAGGCAACAGGCTGGATGGGTAAAAAGGCACGGGCAAAGAAATTGCCCAAACCGGAATCATTTGCGGAACTGCGCTTCTGGAAAGTATCTCTGCGATTTGGTACAGAAGTTATTGCCGTTGACCCTAAAGCATTCCACAAATTACCCCAGGCCGAACAGAATAAATGGCTGCCTTTTCGGATAACTAATCTGCGGTTCTGATTAACAAATGGACACAAGAGCATGTGTTCTACAGGCAAGTGTTCTTTGTGACCTTTATGGTGAATTTTCTTGACCCCGTTAGATATGTTTGATATAAAGTTGATTAGTATAAAAAACCCATTAGAATCTTAATAAGTTTTGAATAAGATATAATTATGATTTACGCCCACTGGGCTATCTCTAACGGGGTTGACTTTACACCACTAAAAATATAATTATTTAATAAATAATAAAGATAATAACA
>JAZDFP010000231.1:0-18929 GCA_043807745.1 Planctomycetota bacterium | reverse complement strand
AAAATACAGATTGTGGGCGATGATGTCTTTGTGACCAATCCCGTCAGATTAAAACGGGGGATAAAGGAAGGCGTGGCAAATTCTATCCTGATAAAGGTGAATCAAATCGGCACGTTGACCGAGACATTGAATACCATCAATCTGGCAAAGAAGAATAATTATACCTTTATGGTTTCGCATCGTTCAGGCGAGACCGAGGATACATTCATTGCCGATTTGGCGGTTGCGACTAATGCCGGAATGATTAAGACGGGTTCTGCATCCCGGACCGACCGCGTGGCTAAATATAACCAATTACTGAGAATAGAATCACTGTTAGGCAAGGAAGCGAAGTTACATAGAATGGTTAATGTATAGTCTCTAAAGGAATATAAATGCCGGATACGAGCAATCTAAAATTTGTGGTTGAGTCTTTATTGTTCTCGTCTGAGAAGCCGCTTACGCTCAACCGGATAAAGGATATTATCGGAGATAATGTTTCTCCGACCCAGGTTAAAGAGTGTATTGATGAATTGAATGACACATACAAGACGAACCGGCATTCGTTTGCAATTAACGAGGTGGCCGGCGGTTTCCAAATCAGGACTAATCCCGAATATCATCCGTATCTGGTGAAATTACACGAGAGCCGTAACGATGGTATTCTTTCTAATGCGGCTCTGGAAACGCTGTCCATTATTTCATATAAACAGCCGATAATGAGGGCGGAGATTGATTCCATCCGGGGCGTGGATTCCAGCGCGATTATCCGCGGGTTGATGGAAAAGAAACTGGTCCGGATTGCCGGACGCGGGGAATCATTGGGCAGACCCATACTTTACGGCACGACCAATAACTTTTTAGAACTTTTAGGATTGTCATCAATTAAAGACTTGCCTAAAATAGAAGAGGTGAAATAAAAATTATGTTAAGAACATTCCAAAAATACGAAAAGAAGATTCTGTTCGGATTGGTGATTTTTACCGCCCTGGCATTTGGCATCACCAGTGAAATGACATCAATTTTCAGCGGTAAAAGCACCGCGAATATGTCCGGCGAGATTATGGGCAAGCAAATCTCGATAATCGAATTCCAAAACCGTAAGCATCATTGCACGGTCTGGACAGAATGCCTGCTGGCGCATTTTCAGAACAATCCTTTTTATCTTACTTTCCAGCCGCCTTTTGATATGACCGACATAGAACTCTACCAGAAAAAGAGAGAGACGTATTTTGATAACCTGACCTGGCTGGTATTGATGCTGGATGCTTTAGCCGATAAGTCGGGTGTAACAATAACGCCGAACGAAATCAGGGATTTTATCAAGACGCTGCCTATATTCAGCGCCAAAGATGAAGGATTCAGTTATGAAAGATACGTTTGGACATTGAATAATAATTGGCGTGTTTCAGAGATACTTTTCGAGGAGATTGTCGGCGAGTTCATGAAAATAAATAAATACCGTAATTTGGTTACGTCATCTATCTCGGCTAATACCAAAGAGACCTATGATGATTTTATGTCCAAGGCTGAAGAGATTAAAATCCAGTGGCTGGCTTTCAACCCCGAGTATTATCTGGATAAGACCAAAGTAAAAAGCCAGGATGAGTTAGCCGAGTATTTCCAGCAAAATGCCGCTAAATATGAAATAACTCAAAAGGTGCAGATTGAATATGTCATGGCTGCTACGGATAAGATTCAAAATGGTTTGCCGAAACCATCTGAAGAAGAAATGCAGAACCACTATAACAGAAACAGGGAAAAGGATTATCCGACCAAATCATTTATGGAGGTCAAAGATGATATCATAAATAAGGTTCTGGTGGATAATGCCAAAGAACAGGCAATTGAGCGTGTTACGAAGGTAGAAGAGAAAATTACGCTTCTTGAATTGCAGGATAAACCGATTAATTTCGAGGACATTGCCAAGGAATTTAATCTTGATTATCAGATAACCGGATTTGTTGCTGTTGAAAATATCAGCGAGTTGGAAAAGGAAGTAGGTGAGTCATCGTTTTTCACGAAACAGGTAACCTCGGCGCAGGAAGGAGAGGTTAGCCGGACTATTTCAACCGATAAAGGGTATTTTATATTCAGGCTTCTAAAGAAGCAGGGGACTTATATACCTAAAATGACTGCTCAATTAAAAGAGAAGGTCAGTCTGGATTTTATCAAGTATAAATCTGACGAGACGGCCAGATTAAACGCCGATAAACTCGTCCAGGATATATCTGATAAGGTTAACGAGGAACTCAAGGATAAGAAGAATGATGATAACCTGACCTATGAATTGAGGAAAAAATGGTTTGAAACATTGGCAAAAGAAAGCGGTAAAATTTCCATAACCGGATTCTTCAACCAGGATGATGAACTTATTCTTATTAAACCTGCCGAAAAAGAATTGAAAGATTCGTTATTCAAGAAACAAAAAGGCGAATTCGGTGTTTTTACAGATAACAATATATATTATGTTATCCAGATATTGGAGAAACGTGTACCGGACCCGACCAGATTTGAATCCGAGAAAAAAGATATTCAAAAGAGAATTGCCTCTGATAAAAAGAATAAGTTCATTGATAAATGGTTTGAAGATATAAAGAAAGAGGTCAATTGGACTAATTATTTAGATAAGAGCACTAAACTTAAATGAGGGGCAGGGTTAGATTAAAAGAAACGGGGTCGTAAAAGAATTAGGATTTATAAGGAAAATTTGTGCAATCTTTTTTTCTCCATACCACGGAAAGATACTTTTGGACAAGTTCCGTGTCGCTTATTGGAAAGAATCAGGGGGGAAGTTTTAACTTCCCCCTGATCAGCGTTGAATGTTGTGTGTTGCAAGACTACTTACCACAACCACCACAATTACCACCGCAACCCGGACCCTTTTTTTCCATTTTATCCTGATTTATCTTACCACAGTCTCCATCGCAATTACCACAGTTTCCATCGCAATTACAGGTACCATCTTGATGTGCCTTTTTACACTCAGCCGAGCACTTTTTATGGTCGCAATTACCACAATCTCCATCGCAATTAGCACAGTTTCCATCGCAATTACCACACTTGTCACCGCACTTACAGGTACCATCTTGATGTGCCTTTACACACTCAGTCGAGCCTTGACTTTTGTCAGCTGATATAATAGTAGTAGTCGTACTTGTAAGGATAAAGACTCCAACTACTAAGACAGCAAGGAGCACCAGTAGGTATTTAGTTCGCCTATTCATTCTTTCTCACCCCCTTTATTTCTTTCTCTAAAATATTATTATCTAATCCTCGAGGATTTAATCTTTTCCACATTTACACTTGTTTGGTGGGCATTTACATACCCCCGGACACATCCGCTCAATGATAAGAGAAAAGAATTTTTCTTGCTGTTCAGGAGTCAATATACGTTTTAACTCAATAAAGTGATCGATTGTTTGACGCTGAAGTTCTGTCTGGAGGATACAGACTTCATCCGCCTTTTGGGATAATTGATCCTTGTCTGTGGGTGTCTCAAGAAGCAGTGCTTTTAACTCATAATTGATGCTTTCCTTTAGTTTTGCTATCTTCTGCTGAAATGAGCAATTAAGATTGTAAAATTCTGTTTTTTGGGAGTCGGTTAAGCTTAGATACATCCCCAAGGGACATGTGCACGGTTGTGCATCTCTGTAATCCACAAAAGATTTGACTACCTTACTTGCTGCGTAAGATATTCCTACAATTATAAGGAAAAGAATTACGTAGAATAGTATTGTTTTTTTCATAGTTAAACTCCTAATTATTATTTTGAACGACAACCGTAAAATATGATTCAGACACCGTATTCGGAGGAATTTCCTTAAGAGCATCTATTTTTACTGCCTGAAGATACTGTTGGGTCTTTGTAGTTGTCCGAAGCAGGTCAGGGGAAAATCCTGATACTACTCCGAACGCTATTCCTAATATTGCTACCGCCGCTAAAGGTGCAAGTGCAGGTGCTCGGAAGGTATGCCAAATAGACGCTAAGATGCCTCTTGGTTCCGGATATGGCAAAGAGATTTTTTCTTCAATAGCGCCCCAAAGATTAATGGAACCTAAAGAGACCTGCCATTGATCAACCAATCTCAAAGTTTGAGAAAGTCGCTGGAGTTCCTCTGTACAACGTTTACACTCAGCAAGATGAACCTCTATCTTTGATTTCTCTGTTGCGGAAAGTTCATCATCAAGCAACGCAGTTAAATGACTTTGTATTTCTTCGCATTCCATAGTTTATTGCTCCTTAGTTCTCTATTTATATAAACACATTACCTTTGAAAAACTTGCGTTAAAAATTTATTTATTCTTAAAATATGGGGCTAAGATTTCCGTGAGTTTAAGGCTAACCCGGTGTAATAAGGATTCAACTGCCGATAATGAAAGTCCCATTACTTCCGAAATTTCTTTATACGAGCGACCTTTAAATCTGTGGAGGATTACCGCCATTTTTTGGTTAGGCGGTAGGGAATCAATGGCGTTCTTGATAATCACATCGGTCTCTTTTTTAAGGAGTTGAGTAGCAGGCGATAACTCATCGGAACCCGTTTCCGCAACGTCATCCAAAGAGATAATTCGTTTCCGCCTAACATAGTTTAGACATACATTTGTGGCGATCCTGTAAAGATAAGTAGTGAACTTCGCGAGTGGTTCGTATTGTTTTCTCGATTGCCAAATGCGAATAAAGACTTCCTGGGCTAAATCTTCCGCTTCAGCGCGGTCTCCAATAAAACGATAAATCACATTCAGCACAGAGGCTTGATGACGAATTACGAGCGTTCTAAATGCATTTGGATCTCCGCGCGCAGCACGCTTCATTAACTGAGCATCTTCATCCACAACTCTATTATCATTCATAACCCAAAACTTATATAGCCTTCTTTGGAGACGAAAAGAATACCACACAAGAAGAGGTATGTTTTTCATACCACTTCTTTTTAGGCTTGGGATTATTTATTCTTTTACTCTTTAATGTATTCCTCAAGTCCTATTATTTCATTTTTCAATTATTCCCGGTATTTCTCCAACATCTTTTTCTTTTCCGCATCTGCACATGCCATAGGTTATCACTCCTTATTCTTCTAATATAAACACATCACCTTTGAAAAACTTGCGGTAAAAATTATACGTCTCTATAAAATATACTACTCTTAATTTGACAGATATTCAGTTTGAAAAGTACTGCCCATTCCAAATGGCGCGTTACACGAGGCGTAATATTCGAATGGTTCTCCACTCCATATTTAACTATATTATGGGAATTAACAGTTATACCATGTAAAGATAGTCAACGCATTTCGGCGTTGTAACGGTGGGATTTTATCTGGTATGAGATTTAGCGCTTCTCCCGCTGGAGCGGGACTTGGAAGCATCCATATCTCGATTTATCGGGGTCGGCTAAGGCTTAATCAATATCATCAATAGGATACTCCGGCCCATGAAATATCTTACTGTCAATAAAATCTTTATCCTTCTTTTTCAGGTCAATCTTACGATGTTCTCTTTCTACGATATTAGATAAAATAATAGTGAAAAGAGGAGGTTCTTTGAATTCGATAATTTCATTAAAACGCATTGTAATAGCGGACCTGATTTTATCGGTTACTTCGGTAACATTAGCACCTTCCCAAACAGAGAATGTAGTATAAATTTGAATGGGTTTAGTTAAATTCTTTTTATCCTTATAAACGCGGATATGAGCATCGTGAATTTCTGGTAGTTTTTTGACGGAGCGACGCAGAGAGTTTTCAATAGCAGAAATGGCTATAGAAAAAGAACCGTTTTGAGAGTTAACATTGACACTTGAGGCATAATTACGGGTGAACCAGCGACCAAGTGAATAGACCAAATTCAATAGAATCACGTAAAATGCGCCAAGAGCCAGTAAAATCCGATAAGTATCGCCATCTTGATTTATGTCTCTGGCCCACCCGGAAATCATTCCTAAATCTATTGCATTAAAAAACCATAATAAAGATATGACAGCGAAGAAAACGGCGACCATCCAGTTTACTGTTTTCATTATTGCGGATATTGTTTTCATAATAGAGTCCTTTCTTGATAGAATAATTTTACAGTCTTAAAAATATGAATTAATAAAATCTCATTAGTTATATTTATCGGTATAATTAGATAATATAATTAATCGTGTCAAATAAATTTAGCGAAGATACATTTGTGATAATTCCTTCGGTACACAGTTAGTAAGAACCTCGCAGCCGGTTTCGGTGACCAGAATCATATCTTCAATCCTTATTCCTAACTTACCGGGTAAGTAGATGCCGGGTTCTACCGTAAATACCACACCCGGTTTTAATATTTCTTTATTTTTAATGTTGATAGTTGGCAATTCGTGGACCATTCGTCCGATACCATGACCCAGGCTGTGCCCGAAATAGTTACCATATCCTTTTTGCTTGATGTAATTGCGAGCCGCAAAATCAACATTTTGGATTATTTCGCCGGGTTTAGATATATCAATGGCGCGTTGTTGGGCTTCCAAAACTATTTGATATAATGTTTTTGTCTTTGCAGGAATATTGCCCATAAATAATACTCTGGTTAAGTCTGAATTATACGCATTATAACAGGTGCCCCAGTCTATTAAAACCAGAGATTGAGCGGATACTTTTTTGGAAGAAATTGGTGCATGCGGCAGGGCCGCGCGTTCATCAATCCCGATAATAGGTGTAAAATTACAGTGTTCGGCACCTAATTTTCTCATATAATAATCAATTTCGTTAGCTATTTCTTTTTCGGTTACTCCGGGCTTGATAAAATTTCTGATTCTATTAAATGCATCAGCCGCGCATTTGATAGACTTTCTGATTTTCTCAATTTCTTCAGGTGTTTTTATGGATCGTAATGATTCTATCGTATTCTGAGCAGGCAGTAGTTTTATTCCCTTTTTGAGATTCTTTTTTAGATGTCTGAAGAAATTAACAGACATGAAAGATGATTCAAACGCCAATCGTTTTATTTTACTTCCTTTATCAGTAGATATTATTTCTGCAATTTTTTTGAGCAACCCGTCTTTATGCTGAATTATCCTGATATTTTTATTCTTGATTTCTTCTTTTGCCTGCTCGGTAAATCTGGAATCAGTAATAAAAAAAGATGTCTTTGGTGTGACCAGTAAAAAACTATCTTCTCCTGTAAAGCCGCTGAGATACTGAACATTGACAGTATTGGTAACAAGAAAAGCATCCGATTTAAGTTCTACAAATTTCCTGCAGAGATTATCGAGATATTTGTTCATAGTTGTATAGGTTAGTTTTTAGTGGTTAATAATTTTATAATAACGAAATATAATAAATAATCAATAATCTTAATCTATAATAATATGCTGGAAGGAATCGGATGCTATTTTTTTACCCGAGGTGCCGATGCCCATAAGAATTCAAGGTCATAATACTTTCGGAGTGGTTCTGAAAAGATATGAACGATGACTCTGCCCAGGTCAACTAAAATCCATAAGCCTTCTTGATAACCCTGAATTGAGCTGAACCCTGGGTTGTAACCATATTTGTAGAATTTTGAGTTATTATAAAGATTATCAGCAATTGCCTGATTCTGTTTTCTATTTTTACCGGAACAGATAATAAAGTAATCTGTTATTTGAAGTAGTTTAGAGACATTGAGAATAGCGATATCAAATCCTTTTTTCTCTTCAATAAGGTCGGCACAATCTAGGGCAAAAGTACGAACTGATTTGTTTTTTTCTTTGATTAAATTGGTTTTTACAGGCCTATTATTGTTACTTTTTTTCATCAATAGTTACTTGCTTCCAAAACCCAACCACTGGGCAATTATCGGAGAATATTTCACAGTCACCCCGGCAAAAACGATGGCTACCATTGACATAAGTTTAATAAGGATGTTAAGAGAAGGACCCGAGGTATCCTTGAACGGGTCGCCGACCGTATCGCCGACTACCGCGGCTTTGTGGGCATAAGAACCTTTACCGCCATGCTGGCCGCCTTCAATCCATTTCTTGGCGTTATCCCATGCGCCACCTGAATTGGCTAACATCACAGCCATCACGAACCCGCAGGCAATGGCGCCGGTCAGCATTCCTATCACGCCGGGGATACCCAAAACCAGCCCTACAATAACAGGAGAGATAATAGCCATAGTTGAAGGCAATATCATTTCGCGTTGGGCGCCTCGCGTGGCTATATTGACACAACTGGAATAATCTGCTGAAACATCTTTCTTACCTTCAAGCAGACCCGGGATTTCTTTGAATTGACGCCTGACCTCTATCACCATTTTATTGGCGGTTCTGCCCACCGCTCTTAAGGTCATAGCCACAAAGGCAACGGTTAACATTGCTCCGAGAAAGATACCCACGAGAACCAGAGGATTCATTAAATGAACCTTAAAGAATTCCATAAAGTTAGTAATGCTCGCATCCTTAGGCAGAATCGCGCCTAATGTTGTTCCGGCTCGTTCCATTCCCATTCGGATTTCCTCAATGTAAGCCGCCACAAGCGCCAGAGCGGTCAGGGCGGCTGAGCCAATCGCAAAACCCTTGCCGGTAGCCGCAGTAGTATTACCCAGAGAATCCAGTGCATCGGTTCGTTCCCTGACAAAAGGCGGTTGATTGGTCATCTGGGCATTCCCGCCGGCATTGTCGGCTATCGGACCGTATGCATCGGTAGCCAGGGTTATTCCCAGATTGCTGAGCATTCCGACGGCGGCTAAGGCGATTCCATAAAGGCCTTTAATCGGGTCGTTGAACCCGCCGGACAAGCCGTAAGCCAGCAAGGTACCGACTCCAACGGTCAGGACCGGGATTATTGTTGAAATCATACCTACGGACATACCGGCGATAACCACTGTAGCCGGACCGGTCAGCGCCTGATTGCCGATTTCCTGGGTTGGTTTGTAATCACTTGAGGTGTAATATTCCGTAGCTTTGCCGATAATTAAACCGGCAACAAGCCCGCAGACCATAGCCAGCCAAAGACCCAGCCAGTGCTCGGGTAATATAAAATACATTACTACCCCGGCTACAACAAGAGTCATAAATGATGTCAGATTGATGCCGCGGAAAAGAGCTTTCATAAGCAGTTTTTGTGATACCTTTTCGCCGGTTCTGACTGCAAAGACACCGATGACCGAGAAAATGTTGCCCACGCCGGCAATAATCATGGGCAGAACAACCCATAGCACAACTTTATCAACTTCTTTGATACCTAATGATAGTGCCGTAGCGGCTCCGAGCGCGGCTGCAGCCAATATGGAACCGCAATACGATTCGTATAAATCGGCGCCCATACCGGCCACATCACCCACATTGTCGCCGACATTATCGGCAATCGTGGCCGGATTACGCGGGTCGTCTTCGGGGATATTTGCTTCAACCTTACCAACTAGGTCAGCGCCGACATCTGCGGCTTTGGTGAATATTCCGCCGCCCACGCGAGCGAACAAGGCCTGGGTTGATGCGCCCATTCCGAAACACAGCATTGTCACGGTTACTTCCTGCAAACTCATTCCGAATACTTTATAAAGGACATAAAACCAAGCGGAAATGTCTATTAATCCAAAACCGACCACTATCAAACCCATCACGGCGCCGGAACGAAAAGCCACAACCAACCCTTTATTTAACGATGTTTTGGCCGCGAATGCAGTTCTGGATGATGCCTCGGTAGCGGTCTTCATTCCTAAAAATCCGCAGAGACCTGAGAAGAAACCGCCGCTTAAGAAGGCAAAAGGAACCCAAACCGATTGAGTCTTAAAGACAAAAGCCATTAAGGATAGGAGAATGACTAATACCACGAAAAACATACCCACGACTTTATACTGCTGTTTAAGATATGCCATAGCGCCGACCTTGACATAACCGGCAATACGAACCATATCTGGTTCACCGGGGTTCTGCTTCTTCATCCCCCGATAAAACACGTAGGCAAACAATAACGATATGATTGCGCCGATTGGTGCTATCCACCACCCTAAAGGTATATCTATTTCACTCATAAGTTTTCCTTTCTATGCTACTTACCCATAAGGTTATTAAATCTCTCTTTTTCATCTCCCAACAGCCAGCGAGAAGAATATTTCCTGATATATTGTTCGTATAATGATTTAATTTCTTCCCAACGCTGGTCATTAATATTCTGGGCTTTCAAATAACACTCAGCGTTAACTAAATCCCGTAGTTTTTCGAATCTTTCTAAAATGTTAAGAAAATACCATCGAGATGGATGCAAGTCAAGTTTTGGTGTAATTTTAGTTGTTTCTGCAAGTAATAATTTTATTTGTTCATTCGCTTCATTATATTGTTTATGGTCTATGAGATAATAACAATTTTTAATATACCTGTTTAATACAACTTCAATACGAGCATTAATAGGGTTAAAATCAAAACCAATATGGTTATTGATAAGATTATTATATTGTTCCAGAAGAGATGAGTTTTTATTTATAAAATCAGGAGTTCCTACCTGCCCGACTGCGGTCAGGCGGGTCTGAATTTGGCTGACCCACAGGGTCACCCAGTGGGCGATTTCTTTATCATATTTAAGAACCTCAATTAAGTCTTTTATCCTATCTACTTCTGGTTTATCCGGTGTAGAAATCATTATATATTCCAACTCTTTTATGGCGTCATCAAATCTATTTTTTCCGATTAATTCAAATGAATGAAGAAAACGACAGCCCGAATAAAGATATTCGTATGATGTAGCCAATTGGAAAGATTTCTTTTCTTTATAAAGTTGTATGGTTTCCTGATACCATTTAGCAGCGACTTCGTAAGTATCAATGCCTTCGGTTGATTCAACTTGCCGCATAAAATAAATTTCCTGGGGGATGCGATGATAGTAAAAAAAAGCGAGCCATTGAGTTAGAGCGGGATTTTGCTGATTATGTTTCATTCCTTCTTTGATATAATCAATTCCGCTTTTAACCCAATACCATTTGGCTTCAGCTGTCTTTTCCTGGGAAGATATATTGTATATCATATTGTAGGCATTAAACGACCAGACTTCTACAAATTTAGGCTGGAGCCTGGCGATGATACTTAATAACAATCTGATTTCTTCGAATTGTTTGTCTCTTTGTAATCTGTCTTGTTTAATCCAGAGATAATCAACCAATAAAGGTTTAAATCCACCGATTGCCACGCTGGCTATATAAGTGCCTAAATAATCTATTGGTGGTAATGTACTAAATGGATTGGAAGTTATTATCTCACGATATTCCGGCTGTGAATAGATACAACTTTTTAAAAGGAATTGACTGACTAAAAAAGAAATAACGACTATAATAATGATAATATATTTTTTCATAGTATAGAAAAGTATAAACACGAATCACACGAATAAATAGATGATTATTTTATTCGTGAGATTCGCCGTATTCGTATTATTCGTGTTCCTCTTTCTCTTGACCATATCGATTTCTACTGTAATTATTTAATATCACGTAATCTGAAAGCAATAATACCAATAACCAGCATTATTACCGTATAGATAAAAAGATATTCCAACAGGTTGGCATACGCTGAAATATTTACTGCATATCCTTTCAGCAGGTTATCCCATGCATTAAAACGAGAGAAATCAGGTATGACCTTTAAAACGACTCCCAGTATTTTCTCGGAAATCTGCATCAACCATAAAGGTAAAGAACTATCAGAATGTTGATGTATCTGATTGGCTATCTCAGCTATGGTTTCCCGTTTAACTTGTTCTGATATGGATAGTTTCATTAAATCAAGCGATGACTGTAAAAACTGCATACCGCTTCCACAGAAATACAAAAACATATTTAAGAAAATATTGACAGGACCTGATAGGAAGGATGAACAGGTTACACTAAAAACAATTACTAATATTACCTGAAGAAAAATAACAATTAAAGAAATAAGAAAATTCCATTCAAAACTACACGGAGATGAAAGAATCACAACGCTTTCAGGGTCTACGGTAATATAACTTGCCGGGTTATCCCTGTATAAATATACGCGCACCTCTCCTGTTTTATCTACCAATCTTCTGTCAAATTGTATTATTTCCGGTTGTTTGAAAGATACATCTATCTTTTGAGGTTTTACTTCTGTAGTTATCGGATTAAGAATTTTTACTGTTAGAGTAGATGAAGAGCGACCTTTTTCCTCACCGATTTTTAATTTTATAGATGCTCTTACCGGTTTATCAGGCAGAAGATAATCATTTAGATTGTTAAACTTATATGCGACAAAGTTGTTGTTTTCACCCGTTAGCGTTACTTCTAAATTTTTATTATATAATCCCTCAATTGAACTATCGCTGTTTTGTTTTAAGGATTCCTGAGGCGGGGATGATTGTTGGAAATAAAATTCGCTTGCTTTAATTTGCTGGCTGACCGCTAAAGCTTCTTTGGCTGCCGGTGAAAAGAGAGCAACTGAACGAATATAACCCAATCCAACCAATCCCATTACCAGCATAAGAATGCCTGTTGTCAGAATAAAACCAGCAAGCCTTCCAATCATAATGGTTTCTTTAGAGATAGGTTTGGTCAGAACCAGGAAGATTCTTTTATTTTCAATATCAGATGGTATTGAAACAGCGGCGAGAAAGATAGCAATAAGCACTCCGAAAAATGTCACGCTCTGGAATGTCCAGGTCTGCACTAATTTAATCCTGTCAGACGGTAAAACTGCGGGGAAAAAGGCTGATGAAATTATCAGTCCGATACAGAATACGATTAATACCAGAAGTATCTTCTTACGGATGGACTCGCGATATGTCAGTAGGACAATTGCCAAAAATCCACTCATTTCCATATCATAACTTTTTACTGATACGAAATCAAGAAAATAATACAGGTATTTTACTATCCCCTATTTTTCTATGGGTGATTAAATTGTATTGTTAACCTTCCACGCTAACAACATTAGTATTACTCGTGTGATGGAAAATATCTAATGTGTTCCCTGATTACTGGACGTTTCTTATTTATGATTATTAGTAAATTCTGAAAATAAACGTTTCGTTGAATAGATTATTAGGGCAATCTATCTTGATGCCGATATTATTTTTCTTGTCGCCCATTGGGTGACCCTGTGGGCCGCCCAATGATTTAAAATGAATTTTAGTGCTTTGTAATGTTTCCATATTCTTATAAATCGGTTTTATTCCTGTTATGTTTTCTACCGGCAGAGAATCTATGATGAACTCTTTCTTTTCGGACGAATACTTCCATACACGAATAAAGTTATTTTTATTTTGATTGATAACCTGTTGGGCTGATTCATCAGCGATTAAATTATATGTGCCGGTATTCTTATCAAAAACAATTGTCTCAAGAATAAAACTGTCAGAAGGTAAATAAAATGAATAAAGTAAAATTATAGATATAAAAACCAGAATAATAACGGCAAAGATAAAAGATTTGTTTATTTGTTTTAACCAGATGATAAAAAATAAGAGAATAAATATAATGATAATATAAATTAAGGTGTAATTTAGTAATATTCTTTTTGCCGCATCGGGAATATGTTTTTGGATTACGGCTTTATAAATATCAGCATTCAAGCATGGGTTTTCAGGGCGAACTTTGTCTTTTTTGCTAAACAATAGAGACAGATTTTCTATCTCGTTTGATTTATATAGAACAATACCGTCCATATTAATAGACCAGTTGTATAAAGCATTTTGAATGGATGGCGACAGATTAGCATTTGGTAAGACCACTAAATCAAGCGATTCATATGATTGTGTGGTTTGGGGCAATTCATCTGTTTGGAAAGATATGAATTTAGTCTTCTTGGTCGCATCAGGATATCTTTGAGTAAATTCGTCTCGGAATATTGTCAAATAAGATTTTTCTACAGCAATAAGAAATTCATCCGGAGAGATATTTTGAATTGAGAGGTTATTACCGGTATACGTCGGTAATTCGCCCACAGGGTCACCCGTGATTATTTCTATAAGGGGTTTTGATGAGAGTATTAAAATATCAAATCTTACAGTTTCAGTTGAATCTTTGGTTATTTTGAGGTCTTTGGAATAAGATAGGTTATCTATCCTTATGGTAATAGCGCCTTCAAAATCAGCGTTACTTTTCAATCTGATTCGGGCTGGTGTAAAATAACCGGTTCTATAGTAACCTTCTTCACCCCAGCCGATTTTTACCGAATCTATTTCTGGCGCTGCATATAGTTGAGCAGTGAAGAACAAGAATAACAGGAGAAGCGATACAGAAAATATTCTCATAAATAATATAGAAGATTATATTAGCCACCAAGACACTAAGACACAAAGAAGAAAGACTAATTTATTCTTGGTGTCGGAGTTTATCCCATTGGGATGCCTTCGTGGCAATATATTAACAAGAACAATCAGAATAATCATTCCAACCCAGATAAGACACTGCAATAACCAGGTGGAATAAAATACATCCGGCTGTTTTATTTGCCAGAATAACCAGAATGGATTGATAGCAATTAGAATCCACCATGATTGTTTGGTGAATTCTAAAATCAGATAATACAAAACAGGCATAATTCCAACAATGGAAAAGAAAATAAGATAATAAAACGAGATATAACGAGAAAATGCTGTGGGCAATGATTTTGAATATAAAGATATTAGGAATAATACAATAAGTAATAATAACAGGTTTGACCTTAGTAATATATCAAATCCTACTCCGCTAAAATATGATGTCAAAAGAGTAAGCGGTAAAGACAATAAAATGAAAGTAATAAAATATAGTATTGTACCGGTTGACCCAGCCCATCTGGATGGGCTGGGCTGTGCTATTCTACCTGCCCCGTTAGAAAGTTCTGTATTATGGTCTAACGAGCCACTTATATCTTTATCTCTATTGGTGTTCTTTCTAACGGGGTGAAGATGCTTCTCTGTCTGGCTACTGCAGAGAACTAATGGGAAAATGATAGAGATAAAAAATAGTTTTAATTCTTCTATAACCAGAGTTAGTTCGTTCAGACCAAGGAAAGAAAAAAGAGGTGTTTCGTAAGCAAATAATATAAGGATGATACAGGTCAATAAAAGCCAGAATAAAAGTATAAATAAATGTCTTTTTAATATCATCATTTAGTTTATAAGTTGATACGGTAATTACTGAACTTTTGCGAAACGTCTCCTCTGTCATTCCCGCGAAGGCGGGAATCCAGATAATTTAATACTGGATTCCCGTTTGCACGGGAATGACGATTGAGAGGGAATAAGAACTTTTTGTTAATAACCACTATATTTACTTATCATCTTTAATACTCAAATAGGTGAAACGCGAATAGCCGCAGTGCCGGGAACCGGGCAAACATTTTCACATAATCCGCAACCGATACATTGGTCCTTTATAACATAGGGATATTTTATTCCGTCTTTTTCGGAATGCCGTATTGCTTTTTCAGGAACAGGGCAGAATTCCTCACAAGTAATGCAGTCCTTTTTATCTGCATATGGAATACAACGGGTTGTATCTATAAAAGCCGCTCCTATTTGCCACTGTTGTTTATCAGCGAGTGTCATAGGGGGAATTGCACCGCTCGGGCAGACCTGTCCGCAGGTATTACAATAATAACGACAGTTCCCGATTCGCGGAACCAATACCGGTGAGAACATTGCATAAAGCCCGTTTTCCG
This sequence comes from Planctomycetota bacterium, assembly GCA_043807745.1. GTDB lineage: Bacteria > Planctomycetota > MHYJ01 > JACQXL01 > JACQXL01 > JAZDFP01. The sequence goes on along the minus strand of JAZDFP010000231.1, from coordinate 3,346 downwards.
CAAGTAACGGTTGCAATCCGTTAGTCGGGCATGCCTTCATACATTGACCGCATCGGATACATTTAGATAAAAACTCTTTTTCTGAACGGGCTGCTCCGGGCGGACGCAAGCGAGGAATATATGACTCCTTTTTTAACAAGAAACTTCTCTGTAAAAGCGGGACAGATAATACAGAAAAGGCAGACGCAATAATTAATTCCCGCCGCGATGGAAGGATAGAAATTCCTTGAGAGGTATTCTTGGAAAATCCGATAGAAACTGCTTTTTTATGGTTCGGCAGGCTCACCATCCCATTTATTCCGAGCGAAGTCGAGGGATGACATTTCTTAACACAGGAAAAACACTGGATACATTCCTCATCATTTAGAGACAAATCATCATTTCCGCCGGAGGCGGACCCAGTGGGAAATACACCTGTCTTACAGACAGAAAGACAACGATTACATTCCGAGCATAGATTTTTATTTATATTAAGATTCAAGAATCGCCATTTGGAAAGGATTGCTAATAAAGCGCCTAATGGACAAAGATTACGGCACCAAAACCGTGATTGATAAAATGTTATCAGAAGAATACCGACCAATATCAAAAAGAAAATAACCGAATTATGAAACAATACGTTGTTATTATCCAGTATCCCGATATTGTTTAAAGGATTAGAAACAGAGTTTAATCCGATTTTATTGATAACGCTTTTTAAGAGATAATCCATAGCCGGATATATACTCAAGGCATATGATTTGAAAATAATGGTAATAGGGTCAAACCAACCGGTAATATTAACACCGAAAATAGTCGTAATAATGATTAATAATAATATGAAATATTTTAATTGCCGCAGGTAATGAGTTTTGGGATTTGTATTTTTGGATTTATTATTTGGGATTTGTCGGATGCTATCTTTTTTTTGTTCCCCTGTGCCTTCGGTCATGCCTACGGCAGATCCGCCGTGGCGGACAGATCCGCCTCTGGCGGATGATTTGGGATTTGAGATTTTCCTGAATATATCCATTGTGCTACCTAATGGACATACCCATCCGCAGAAAACTCTACCGAGAAATACGGTAATCAGAATCACGGTCAGTGTCGCTATGAATGCTAAGTGAAAACTCCGGCTGGCTACGATTGCGCTTAATGCCAGAAGCGGATTTGAGATAAAGAAAAGATTATGAGTAGATAAAGGATACAGAATAAGAAAGATGAACAGTAAAAGAAATAATATCTGGCTGATGCGTCTCAAGTTAATCATATTTTCTTTTCTATAATATTGAGTTTAGTAATATCCATTTCTCCCAATCCCATGTTATAAGAAGCCTTGATATAACCAATATCTTTGCCTTGTAGCCCGAAAGGTGTAAGGGTAGCGGCGTAACTATCAGCGGCAACCGGGTCAGTGCAAGCAATAATTTTCTTTAGTAGAACCGTATCTTTAGGACTTCCGCCGGTCGGACCATTTCTAACCAGAACCCTATAGGCATCAATAATAGTCAGGTGTGGGCGGGCAACCGCAAGAATCTCAGCCAATTTCTGCCCGATATTATGATGTATATCAGAACGTTTAATACCGATGATACCCATCAGATTTTTAATTCCCAGTGTCAGTTTGGTCAGGCCATGATGTTTGGCAATCGGTATATTGATAAAGGTATCGCATTCTAAAACTTCCTTGGCGATAAGACAGTATATCATTTCTTTGCCGTTGGGAATTTTTACCTCCTTATATTCTCTGAGATAACTGCTCAATAAAACAGTCTCAGCACCGGTTTCTTGAACAACTTTTTCAATACCGCAAACCTGATAACATTTTTTAGAGTCATTACAGGTTCTTTCTATTATCTTTACTTTTTTAGCGCCCGCTTTAAAGCATTCTTTAATAACAGCCGAAAGCACGTCGGGATTAGTGCTTGCGGCTGATTCAGGTCCTCTTTCCCATGAAAAATTAGGTTTAATGACAACTACAGAACCTTTTTTAACGAATTGGCTGATTCCGCCTAAAATATTTATGGCGGCTAAAGTTGCTTCAGCAGGTTTTTCCCCTTCAACAACCGCTAATGTCATTTTAGGCAACGGCTTGTTGTCCACTGGGTGACCCTGCGGGTCGTCTTTATTACTTTTGTCTTCGGCGTTTATTTTAAGGTAATTTGTTGTAAGAGCTCCAACTCCGAGAATAGAAACAGTTCTTAAAAACTGGCGTCGGTCTAAGTTTTTCATAAATGTTCCCCCTTATATTTAATATAATTAAATTATTCGGATTATGTCAATCTTAAGGAAAATTGAAATAAGCGAATCAATTATCTTGACCCCGTTAGAAATGTGTGATAGAAATATATTAAGATAAATTAAGAATCTATAGATGTTATCTACTAAGCCAGATATGGTGTTACGGTCGTCTCCCGCTTTAGCGGGACGGGACGACCTATTTCTAACGGGGTTGACGAATCAATATTTTAATTCATAATAATAAATTCTATATGCTGAAATATCTTTTTATGCTCGTTATTTTGATAACGAGTGGTATATTAATAATAAATGCTCAAACCACCGCTATCAGCCAAACTGAGAAGGCAAATATTACACAAGGTCAGACCTCTCTGGTCTATGTAGTTCCAATAAAGGGAGCGATAATGGACCGCGGGTTGGCTTATTTTATTCGTCACGCTGTGGAACAGGCAAAAGCAGAAAAGGCATCTCTTATTATATTTGAGATAGATACCCCCGGCGGTGCAGTTGGCGAAGGTGAAGAGTATACCATCGGTATTTGTAATTCCATAGACCGTGCTTCGCCGATAACCACTGTGGCTTATATCACGCATTGGGCATGGTCAGCCGGTTCTTTGATATCCATTTCCGCCGATAAAATTATAATGAAACAGGCATCAAGCATCGGTTCGGCTGAGGTTATCGCTTCAGGCGGTGGGAATGAGTCAATCCATCAGGAAAAATACACCTCGGCTTTAAGGGCTGAATTCAAAGCCCGCGCCGAGAAAAAAGGCTATCCGACTAATCTGGTTATGGCAATGGTGGATAAAGAATTAGAAGTGAAAGAGGTGTTGGTGGACGGAGTGCGTCAGTTTCTTACGCCCCAGGAGATACAGGAAGCATATGCAAAAAATAAGGCGGTTGAAGAGATTAAATTGGTTATTGCCAAAGGTAAACTATTGAATCTTACTGCAAAAGATGCTCTCGGATACGGTTTAGCCACAGCCATAAAAGAAGACCGTTCTGAAATCCCGCCGGTCTTAGGCATTAAGGATTTCCGGTTTAAGGAGGTTACGCCGACCTGGTCCGAGTATCTGGTAATGTATTTAACTTCGCCGGTCGTATCGGCGATTTTGATATTGGCAGG
>JAZDFP010000230.1:0-2679 GCA_043807745.1 Planctomycetota bacterium | reverse complement strand
GCATATCAGTTATTATGCTGATTCATTGCCGGATACTATCAAATATATTACCAATGCCAACGGTCCCTGGGAGATTACGCCAATAACCACCATAGGTTTTGCTGCCGGATGGGAAACTTCTCTGATTGTAGATTCCAACGACGATGTTCATATCTCTTATTATGATCCCGCTTCTGATACCTTAAAATACGCCACCAACTCATCAGGCACCTGGCAAACATATACCATAGATGACACCTCCGGTAATGTCTGGGATGCAGCCATTACTGTTGATTCCAGTAACTATGTGCATCTTTCTTATGGCTCGGCTAACGGATTTATGTATGCAACCAACGCCAGCGGTTCATGGGTTATATCTAACGTAGATGAGTCATGGACAGGGGGTGGTAGTTCCATAGCCGTAGATAACAGTGGCGGAATTCATATCAGTTACAAAGACGGATCTAACGATGATTTGAAATATGCTACAAAATAGTTAGTAAGAAAACCACATTCCTTACGGGATACTATGAAATAATTTGTGGCTAACGATTATTTAACTTGGTGTGTGGCACTGGAGAAATATGGTGAATTTCTATACCCGCATATGCAAACAATACATGGACATTGGGACAAATCACTAAAATCACTTAACATTTAGGACATAGTTTTGCAAATTTAATATCTAATATCTCTAAAGAACTGGAGATATTTATACCAACATTCCCCGAAAAGAGAAGTCGGTAAACCCTGAAAATAAAGAAAAAAATATGTGATTTGCTCCGAATGATACTCCATTTAATTCATCCTCTAATACTTCTTTTCTCACACTGATATAATCCGCAATCGTCATATAAACATCTTTACCAAGATTTAACAAGTTCTTTATAATTCCTTAACACTCTTTTTTTATATTTCTGGTAATGAAAAGAATAAAAACAAGATTGATAAGAAAGGATTTTAAAGCATGATAGGTTCTTTTATTACCAGGGACAAAGCCTTTTTTGAGATGTTCGAAAAAGCAGCATCCAATGTAGTGTTAGGCGCTAAAACCTTGGCTGCTTTGATGAATTCATATCCTGCGGATTTAGAAGTAAAGGTTAATGTGATTAAGGATATAGAACATCAGGGCGATATAATCACTCATCAAACTATTGAAATGCTTAATAAAACCTTTGTCACGCCGATTGACCGCGAGGATATTCACAAACTTATTACCAAACTGGATGATATCATAGATTTAATAGATGGAGCCAGCGGCCGGCTGTCTCTGTATCAGATAGATAAAATAACGTCAGAAGCCAAATCATTTGGTGAATTGTTGATAAAAGCAACGGACATAATCAAACACGCAATTATCTGCCTGAAAAATATGAAAGATAGCAAGAATATGAATACACATTGTGTGGATATTCATACTATAGAAAATGAAGGCGACCGTTTGCTACGCCAGGCAATGACTAATTTATTCACAACCAGCGACCCGATTAACGTAATTAAATGGAAAGAGATTTACCATGACCTGGAATCGGCAACTGACCGTTGTGAAGATGTGGCTAATGCCATAGAAGGGATTGTGTTAAAGTATGCCTGATATTTCAATTGGATTAGTGATTGTTCTGTTACTTATTCTCTGGGGCGAATTTGTCAACGGCTGGACCGATGCACCCAATGCTATGGCTACTGTAGTATCAACCCGTGTGCTCTCACCAGCTCAGGCTTTATTTATGACCGTGGTTTTTAACCTGATGGGAGTATTGCTGGCTGGCACCGCCGTGGCAATGACTATAGGCAAAGGCATTGTTGACCCTTCGGTGATTAATCTGACCACTATCGGAGCGGCAATGATAGGCATCATTATATTCTCTACCGCCGCCTGGTATTTCGGAATTCCAACCAGCGAATCACACGCCTTGGTTTCAGGGCTTGCTGGCGCAGCACTGGCCAAAACAGGTCCATCTGTTCTTCTCTGGCTCGGCTGGAAAAAAGTCATACTTGGATTAGTGTTCTCTACCTTTTTAGGATTTGCCGGCGGGTTTATCCTGATGATTATTATCTATCGGCTTTTTGCCCGCGTAAAACGGTCTACCGGAATCAGGATATTCGGCAAGGCACAAATCCTGTCATCAGCCTTTATGGCTTTCAGTCACGGGACTAACGACGGCCAAAAATTTATCGGAGTATTCGCGTTAGCTCTAGCCTTGGGTGGTGTGATTCCAATGGATGTATTCAAAAGCCAGGGATTCCATGTTCCTTTTTGGATTATCATTATATGTTCTATGGTAATGGCAAGCGGCACTGCCTTTGGCGGCTGGAAAATTATGAAGACGATGGGATTCAAGATGACCAAATTGGAGCCGGTGAATGGCTTTGCGGCTGAAACCGGTGCGGCTGCGACCATTGAAATAGCATCGCGGCTGGGTATACCACTTTCCACCACCCACACCATCAACACTGCCATAATGGGCGTAGGCGCCACCAGACGACTCTCGGCTGTCCGCTGGGGCGTCTCGGGCCAGATGGTCTTTGCCTGGATTCTCACTTTCCCCTGCTGTGGTTTGATTGCCTACTTAACCACTAAAATAGTAATGCTGTTTACATAAATCATACTTACCTTTAATAATTTCTTATTTATATTGATAGAACACTGGATTTAATTATATGATACCAACTGAACCTGACGCACTGGATAGCATTAGA
>JAZDFP010000229.1:0-2170 GCA_043807745.1 Planctomycetota bacterium | reverse complement strand
TATTTATCAGGATGTGCCTTATGCAAAGAGCGTATCGCAACCGACATTAATAAAATATCGCCGGGAGATAAATCGTTGACTAAGACAATTTTTTCCATATTAGTTCTCTTTCTGAAAGATTATTGAATGTATATCTTCTCGCGGCGGACATTCAACCATTTCATCTATTAATAAAGTAAACTTATAAACTTTAAATAATGCCTCTAATAATTCGACACTATAATAATGAAGATGCTCCCCAGGCTTAAAATGTTTGTAATCTTTCCACGCAACATCATTTGGTTTTATAGGCAGGGAAATCGCCACATAATCTGCATTCTTTAACAACGGCGCAAGGTCCGTAAAGTCTGGGATATGTTCTAAAACATCCCAAAGCGTAATCAGATCATATTGCTGATGTCTAATCCCTGTCTGAGGCACCGGCATAATATCAAAGGTATCCATATTATCTTCTTTAATAAAGCCCGGCTTAAACGCAGCAAACCAACCCACCCCGCACCCATAGTCTAAGACTATCGGCCAGTTACTATTGAAATCAACCTGCGAAACAAACTTCCAGCGGATATCACAGATGTCTCTAGCAGTATGGGTGTGGATCTTCAATAAATTATAATAATACTTCTCGTCATATTTTATCATGGAGTTACCTCCTATAAATATCTTATCGTCCCGTCCTTTAACTTATAACTTCCAGAAGCGTGGGTCTTGGTCATGGAGTTATTAATCTTACACGGTTCGCCTTCCAATATTTTAAACTCATACTCCTCATACCAAGGCGAGACATTAACCTGTACCTGTCCGTTTGGCACAACTATCTTTGTTACAGCAATAACGCTTATCGACTTCACTTCCTCATTCAAACTCTGCCTCTCAAGCACCCTATCCAACCGACCATCTTTTAAATCGAAAAGGTCGTGTTTCAAAATCTTAATCGAGTTCTGAATAATGTTCTTCTGCTTCTCTAACTCCTCTAACTTCTCGAAAGTCAGTTGTACCGCTTCTTTAATAATAATGATTTGTTTCTGTTTCATTTCCCTTTTTATGCTATCCAGCCTTTGTTCATTCCCGTTATTCATTAAGTCTCCTGTTCTACTATTTGAGTAAAAGTAACTCTGTACTTTTGACCTAATTTGAATACATCCTCACTTTTCTTGAAAGTAATCTCTACATGAGAATTGATTTCTTTATTCTCCGGAGTGATGAATTCTATAACCACTTCACCGCCGGCATAATACTTTTTCGATAATACTAATAACGGTTCTAATATGTTTATCTCGCTAATCGGTTCTATTGGCATTTTAGCCTCCTCACCTTATCACCGCTAAGATATCTTCGTCTTTTATTACTTGTAACTGCCTGTCCTTTTTCCCGACCTCACTCGCCGGTATCACTATTTCTACCCCCGCGTATTTAGAAAATAGTACCAAATCACCAACAGAAATTTTGTGCTTTGTATTACTGTCATCAGATATCGCGATAACCCGGCCTTTCGTCGGCGCTTTCTGACCCGCAATGTCTGGAATGATAATCCCGCCTTTACTAACCTCTTCCTTACTCTCCGGCTCAATGATAACTCGGTTGTTTAATGGGATAATAGTGTTCATACTGGGTTCTCCTCTCCTCCTTTTTGCAGTTTCTTAACTGCATTATACATATCTAAAATTCCATATGTCTTCTAAAGTTTCCTTAACCTCTGTTAGTGGCATTATAGCCTCCTTTCGCTTACAATAAAAAAGCCCTGATAATAATTCAGGGCTGAATTTTTGCTTACCTTTAGTATAAACCATTATTTATCCTTTAGATAATAATGTGCTTAATCTATTTACAGAATATTTATGCCAATACACAACAAAACCTTGAGAACGATTTAACTTGGTTGCTATATCTTTCACTGTCATTCCGTATCTTTGATGAATTTCTGAACTTAAAGTGTCTCTTATTATTTTAACTTTATCAATGGATATAATTTTTACTCTAAGCCGTCTGGGATGGCAAGAGTGACACACTGCTTGTAAGTTTGATAGGTTATGATTATCTCTTGAGAAATCCTTATGATGAATTTCTACGGCAGAATTTTTCTTACAGATTTCGCAAATGGGGTTATGTAGAAGAATAATAAGGCGGTTCTTTTTCATTAAATAGTGATTTGGATATTCTGAAGTTCCACCAC
>JAZDFP010000228.1:0-3243 GCA_043807745.1 Planctomycetota bacterium | reverse complement strand
AGATTTACTCAAAAGATTATTCATTTGGTTGCGTTCGCTTCTAACGGGCTGGGAAGCCCGACAAAGGTTGCTACTGCATCTTCATTGCCAGGTTAGACGGATTCTGGGCATATTCCATCATATCCTGATAGGTAATCTTTTTCTGGCTGAATAACTTAAAAAGGTAATCATCCAAAAGAATCATTCCTAATTTACCGCCGGTCTGGATTGATGAGATAATTTTATGCGGTTGATTTTCTCTTATGAGATGTTCTATAGCCGGAGTTGCAACCATTATTTCAAATGCTGCCACAACGCCTTTGCCGTCTGCCCTGGGCATCAGGACCTGCGAGATAACCGCCAGAAGCGACGATGCTAATTGGGTGCGCACTTGTTCCTGTTGTTCGTGCGGAAATGCATCTACGATACGGTTGATTGTCCTTGCCGCGCCTGTAGTATGAAGCGTGGCAAAAACCAGATGGCCGGTTTCAGCCGCGGTAATCGCGGTTTGAATCGTATCCAAATCACGCATCTCTCCAACCAAAATCACATCCGGGTCCATCCTGAGTGTTTTAACAATAGCCTCAGGGAACGAACCGATATCATAATGAACTTCACGTTGGGTTATAATGGATTTTTTATGCTGATGATAATATTCTATGGGGTCTTCTATGGTAACAATATGACAGCCCGTTTCGGTATTAATATAATCTATCATTGAGGCAAGCGTAGTGGTCTTGCCGCAACCGGTCGGACCGGTCACAAGAATCAATCCCCTCGGTCTGGTCATCAGTTCTTTTATTGTTTCGGGCAGTCCGATTTCATCTAATGTTCTTATCCGATATGGTATCAGACGGAATTCCAGACCTATATGTCCTTTTTGGGTATAAATACTCACGCGGAATCGCGCCTTTTTCTCGTAAGTAAAACCGAAATCACAGCCGCCCCGTTCTTTTATTTCCTGCTGTTTTTTCTCTGAGGCTACAGCCCGCATACAGACAATCGTATCGTCCTTAGTAAGAATCGGATGATTTAGTTGTTTGAGATGGCGGTGCAGCCTGATAACGGGCGGTAACCCTACAGTCAAGTGCAAATCCGAAGCGTCTTTTTCTATAACTATATCCAACAGTTTATTCAATTCAATTGCCATATTTAATAATATAGTAAATTATATTAATATTAGCCACGAAGACATCCCGCCGAGGCGGGATAAACTCCGAATTCCCTGCCCGCCTTTGGAGGGTTAGTGTCTTGGTGCCTGCCTGCGGTCAGACAGGTCTTTGTGGCAGTATTTTCCTTGGCTAATATGATAAATCTTCGCGCCGGCTTAGTGATATTACTTCTTCAATAGTGGTAATTCCATCAAGTATTTTCCTGACTCCATCATCTAATAGGGAAATCATTCCGCCGCTTATCTTGGCTTCTTCATAAATTTTTATAGTCGACTCCCGACGAAAAGTCATATCCTTAAGCATAGAACTCATCTCCAATAATTCAAAAATACCTTTTCTGCCTTTATAACCATCTTTACATTCCTTGCAACCGACGGCTTTATAAATATTATGGTCCTGAATATCTTTGGGTGTCAACCCTATCATAGCAAGTTCTAATTCTTCCGGAATATACGGCTGTTTACATTTAGGACACAAAACACGGATTAGTCTTTGAGCCATTATCGCCTGAATCGAAGCGGCAACAAGAAAAGGTTTTACGCCCATATCCAACAAACGCGTTATGGCCGAAGGAGCATCATTGGTGTGAAGCGTGCTGAATACCAGATGGCCTGTCAACGCAGCCTGAATGGCTATGTCTGCGGTTTCTACATCCCTGATTTCACCGATCAAGATAATATTTGGTGCCTGACGTAACATTGACCTGATTATGGAAGCAAAAGTAAATCCGATATCAGAACGAACACGGCATTGATTTACCCCGCTCAATACATATTCAACCGGGTCTTCAGCCGTAATAATTTTAACATTAGGTTTATTTAATTCCCTTACAGCCGCATAAAGAGTAGTAGTTTTACCTGAACCGGTCGGACCGGTAACCAGAAAAATACCGTTGGGTCTCTTTATGATAGACTTGAACCTACGATAATCATCCGCATAAAAACCAAGGTCTTCTAATGTTATCAGTGATTGTTTTTCCAAAAGCCGAAGAACCATGCTTTCACCGTATTGAGATGGAAGCGCTGAAACACGGATATCAAATTCCTTGCCTTCAACAGAAACAGGAATCCTGCCATCCTGGGGCTTGCGTTTCTCGGCAATATCCATTCCGGCCATCAGTTTAACACGGGAAATCATTGAGGCCTGAAGTCTTTTCGGAGGCGACTCTATTTCCCGGCAAACACCATCTACCCGATAACGGATTCTCAGTGTTTTCTCCATCGGCTCAATATGAATATCGCTGGCCCCGTTTTTAACCGAATCTGCAATAATAGTTTGAACGAGACGAATAATCGGTGCCTCATCTGTGACAACTTCTTCATCCTTGCTAGTCCGGATAGAAATGTCATTCTCGTCAATATCGCCGACTAAATTACTGTAATCCTCAACCGAGGAACCATAATATTTAGCAATTGCCTGATTAACCTCATCTGGCACTGCCAGTACTAATTCTATGCTGCAACCAAGCATAAAAGACAGATTGTCTATATTAAAAACATCTAAAGGAACGGACGAAACTAATGTTAAAACCTTACCTTTTTTCTGCAGAGGAATAATTTTATGCTCAATAGCAGTGGCTTTGGGTACTGATTTAATTACTTCATCCGGTATTTTGATTGATGCAAAACTAATGAATCTAAGATTATATTGCTTAGCGAGAATTGCCGTAACCTGAGATAATGTCAGAATACCTTTTTCTACGAGGATTTCACCTATCTTCTTACGTCTTTTATCACCGGTCGTTAATTTCTGAATTTTTAAGGCTTCATTAATCTGCTCCTCAGTTACCAGTTTCATCTCGAGGGCAATCTCGCCAAAAAGTTTTTTCTGATGTAGTGGACTCATATATTTATATTTATTATTTATTAAATATCTATTGTATTTAATCTTTCAAGAAATATAATACTTTTTGTATAATCATTTTAACCATGCACACTCTACGAACCCGGAACGGGTAAATTATGTGCGGGGCGAGTTAGTATTTAATCAACTATGGTAGACAAAAAATCCGAGACTTTACCCGGCTATCAAATTTTAGGCAAATTAGGCGCTGGCGGAATGGGCATTGTTTTCAAGGCGCTGGAAGTAAAAA
>JAZDFP010000227.1:0-6285 GCA_043807745.1 Planctomycetota bacterium | reverse complement strand
AAGGTGGATGGGGGAGGGTAGGAGGATATACCCCAAGCCACACCCTGATATATAACAAGCCCACGGTTGATATATAATGCACCCACCCCTGATATATAATAAGCCCACGGCTGATATATAATGCACCCACCCTTGATATACAACAAGCCATCGGCTGATATATAATGTATCCACCCCTGATATACAACACATCTACGGCTGATATATAACGCAGGGCTTGGTCGTATGGTGTCACCAATAACCATACACACCCCATAGCGCCCCCTCGTATAAGATATATGTTACGGAGTATGGGTGTTTATGTATTGGAGTGTGTATGGACATCTACTCTTATCGGGGGGTATAAAGTTTGATATTTGTTGATTTTGGCAGGGGTTTGATTACAATCTTGATGAAGTATGAAATCCGATAAGAAAGAATGGCGTCATCCGGGTGGAAAATTATTGGCATTAGGCGCTGATAAACTGACCGATGCCGAATTATTGGCAATCCTTATTGGCGCCGGAATTCCCAAGAAACCCGCCGAGAAGATAGCCGAAGAAATATAATGTGTTTTATACGAGGAGGTTGTATGAATCTGATTAAGTGTATGAAGTGTGGGAATACAAATAATTTCTATGAGATTAGTGTCGTAAAACAAGTGAATTATTTTGAGCAAGAAAAGAATGGATATATTAACAAAATAGGAGTAAAAGAAAACGATTATGATATGGATTCTCGGATTTTCTGTAATATTTGTAATCAGGAAATTTCCGAAGATTATCATTTATTATTGGACAGATATTCAGATTCACCGCTAAAGACTTTATGAGAAAAAAGAATAGAATGAAACTATCAGAATTTATAACGAGGTTTAAAGCATTAAAGGCAAAAGGTTTTGTGCCTTCAAAGAGAAAAGGTCCGACTGGTGTCGGTCATTCACTGGAAGTATATTTGGGGCTAAAAGAAAATAATATCGCATTGCCAGATCTTAAAGAAGCAGAGATTAAAGGACATAGAACTGGCGTTACAAGTATGATAACCTTGTTTACTTTTAATAGGAAAGTATGGAAGATGTCGCCTCTTGAAGCAATTAAGAAGCATGGAAGTTTAGACAAGAATGGCAGAAAAGGTCTTTATTATACAATGTCGTTGAAACCTAATAGCGCTGGTTTATTCTTGAATGTTACCAATACTGATTTGTCAGTGAGGCATATTTCAGGTGAAATTGTAACAACATGGCAGATGGAAGATGTTATGAAACGATTCATACAAAAATTCCCCGCTCTTGTTCTCGTTTCTGCTTTTACGGAAGAACGAGACGGTAAAGAATATTTTCACTTTTATAGAGCGCAATTAATGCAGGGAACCTCGCCGGAATTACTCGCAGACCAATTTAGAGCAGGAACTATTCTAGTAGACTTACGACTGCACGATAAAGGCACGAAAGGAGCAAGAAATCACGGCACCGGCTTTAGAACTTATGAGGATAAATTGCCATATCTCTTTAGCAAGATAACGGATTTGTAAGTAAAATGAACAATTCTCAAGATAATAAGAATATTACCCGCTTCTTTTCGGATGTTGATCAGAAAATACAACAACTTGATAATGAAATCAAGAATGGACATGAACCATTTATATTGCTTTTATCTTTAATTGATACCTTGTCTTTTTATGCCTTCCCTAAAGAAACTGATAACAGAAAGCGCTTTATAAAATTAATTGATAACTACTCTAATTGGGGAGATAAAGACAGAATAAGCCTTATACAATTACAATGTCTCTTTAAGAAGATTATCATTCCATCATCTAAAAAGCATGATGAATTATCTAAAGAGGTTGAGACAAGAATAAGCAAATGGACAAACTGGGAAATATATTGTTCATCAGAAGTTGACCCTCTATTATCAGATTTTAATCAATATAAAGATGGCTTGACAGACCATTTAATCAATGCCGCTCGTTATTCATCACTTCTTTGGGTTATGCGTAACTGGCTTGTTCACACACTTAGCAAACCTCCAGGGTGTGGGCCGAATATTATTAATGATAAATCAACCCCGTATTATATCGGCACCATTGGAACGAAATCTTGGACATTAGTAATTCCTCCTCAAGTTATTTTAAGTATTATAAAAGAATGTAGTAAAAATTTGCAGAAATACTTTGAAGAAAAATCCATTAATCCTTATAAGCAAGTCATTTTTACAGAATGCTGGTTTTCGGATAGAGAGATTAAATCTCTTGCTAATAAAGTAAAACGACGTTCGTGTTTAAGCAAAATCGTATGGCAAATCAAGAAATGCTTTTCCTCAACAAAATAATACTTTCCCTTGTCATAGTAGAGCCGGTTTTACCGGCTTCATTAGTCGGGCTGTTCCTTGCCGGCATTCGTTTGTTTGGAATATTACGATAGAGTAGCCCTTGCGATGTAAAACCAATCTTTTCGCCCAATTCACAAATAATCGCATCTGTCTTTAAGACCAATTCTTTTACAGTTCGGTTGCCAACTATGAGACAAAAGTATTTCTGCGGTTTGAGTATCTTGTGCGCCTGAATTAGTGCCTTATTTAAGTCAATATAAAAACTCAGAACATCTTTTGCTCTATCTTTATCTTTCTCGGTAATTGTCTTAATGCTAAACTTGAGTGTATCTGATAGTTCTAATATCGGGTCGTTGAGGTCAACATTATTGTTACCTCCCATTAGTTCTTTGTCAATATCTTTAATATTAGGTGGTAGTAAATCTAACCATTGTGAGGATAATCTGGAGAATTGACCATAAGCCACAGTGGTTCGGCTATCACCATAAGGCGGAGAGGTTATAATAAAGTCAACCGAGTTATGCGGAATGCCGTTATCTTTAGTGGCATCGCCTTGAATAATACGGGTATTGTTATTCGGTAGAACATCGTGAATATATTCTTTCATCCCGATAATATTATTCTCACACATCTTGATAAATTCAGCCATGATATCGGGTTTGAATTTATCGGTCATTTTATCTGGCGAGCGGAATAACTTAAATTCGCCGTGTCTGGTATAAGAGACAATTCTAACCACCTCGCTAAAGCAGACCGCAAAGAAATTACGGATATTCTCTTCAGAGATATTCCGTATTGCCTGACGCAGACGCGTCAAATCTTTAATTACTGGTTTGCTAAACCAAAATTCAATATTATATAATTGAGGTGGTTCAATATTCTTAATATGTTGGTAGTCGTTAATAATTGCTTTAAGTTTGGTCGTTAAGGTCTTTGGGTCAATCGGAGTAGTTTTTACTCGGGCTATTAGAACTGCTAAAGGATTTAATTCTATGCCGATGGAATTACGATTAAGTAAACTACTTTCTACCATAGTAGTTCCGGAACCGCAGAATATATCGCCGACCATATCCCCTTCGTTAGAAAATGCCATGATTAATTTACGGGCAACCTGCGGAATAAACATTGCCGGATAATTATGGAATCCGTGGGTATATATTTTGGTTTTATAGAACTTAAAATCCCATTCCTCAACCCAACGTTTAGGGTCAACTGATTGCTCATAATGTCTTTGATGATTGGCTGAAGTACCTAATGAAATAATCTGTTCCAATCTATTAACCCTTTGACGAGGCTGATAGTCAGTAATTATTTCAGTATCCTTAAACAAAGCAGTTGTATTATCACCTTCTCTAACGATGAAATTGTTTTTGTATTTACTGGGATTTTGTGGAGCAATAAATCCTTGGCTTTTATTCAGATATTCTTCAAGAGTGGATTTAGCAAATCGGCGTTGACCGCCCGGAGTTCTTATCGAACGAATTAACCCTTTTTCTTCCATACGATAAATAGTTTTAGGGCTAACACCTAAAATACCAGCCGCCTGATTGGTATTAAGCATTTCTTTAACAGTATATTGAACTGATGGCATAAATATCTCTTTTGTATAGGGTAATATGTCTATACAACATTGGACAAGATTAGTCAAGAAAAACCATATTTAATAATAAAATTGTTGATTCGCCTGAAACAGTTTCTCTTGATAAAGTCAAGTCCGACCGACGTGAACTTGACAAAATCATTATGGGTGATATATTAGGATTGACAGATGAGGAGCAATTAGAGGTCTATCGGGCAGTGGTGGATTTAGTCAAATCCCGATTAGATAAAGCCAAGACCGGCAACAAAGGTAAGACCAAGAACGGTATTGATATACAAAAAGCAATTGAAGAAGCAAAAATGGAATTAGATAAATGAGTCCATTAACATTCTATCGTAAATATATTAAAATCAGAAAAGACCTGCGCGAAGTGGATTTGCCTAATCGGATTGACCCGAACGAACTCCGCATTGAAAAGACAATGTTTGCGGGTGATGTCCGTTTGTATTACTGGAAAGACAAGCATATCCAGTGCAAAACTGAATTAGAGGCAAAATACCTTTTGATTTGGCTTAAACACGGCTTAACCAATATTGAAATCCCTACAGATGAGAAATACCTGGCTGAGATTATGCCCATACTTGAACAGGTGGAGCAAGGGGTTTATAAATACGCCGATGACAAACTAATCGGCTACCGGGAAGACACCCAGAAGAAAATCATTGAAGGTGTATTCGGCATGGTGCACGAAGAACCGGAAGAATACGAAGCCACATCCAAATCCAAAGGCAAAAAATAGAATAAAATCTGTAGTTGCAATATCCTGACCCTTTCAAGTGTCATTCCTAATCCCGATGAGTGCCATTCCTGACGTCATCAGGTGCCATTTCTGACGCCGTCGGGTGTCATCCGATTACCCCTCAGGTGCCATCCGAAGACCCTTTGGGTATTATCCGAAGACCCTTCGGGTATTATCCGAAGACCTTTCGGGTATTATCCGAAGACCCTTTGGGTATTATCCGAAGACCCTTTGGGTATTATCCGAAGACCCTTCGGGTGCCATCCGAAGCCGTCTCAGGTACCATCTCTGACCTCAAGTGGTACCACCCCATACCCTATCCTCCCCCACCCCCACCACTTTCTTGAGGTGGTATTTTTTGACATAACCTTATATAAAATATTATGTTATAGATAAAAATATGGCTGAAAAAAGTTTTTCGTCATACATCAGAATTTATATCCCCGGCTATAACGAATACCCTCTGGAAAAGGCAGAAAGATGGGTAGAACGATATTATCAGGGTTTGAGGCATACCAGCGCCCAGCAACGTAGAGCCATTCCTAACCAAAAAGCATTCTTTGATAAAATCGCCCAGCCCATTCTGGATAAGTTCAGTCGGCTTATGGGCCCTGGATTCAAGGGCATTATCAGCCAGAAAGGACGTGACTGGGAGGATATCTACGAAATAATGAAATACAAATTGTTTAATCCCAGAACGGCCCGGAAATACCTCAGGCACACTAAAAAGGCATATCAGGTCAAGGACGGAGTCAAGGCAAAGGACATAAAGGATTGGTTGCCTTATGCAGGGGCGAATTATGCGATGGAGATGACCTTCGGCGCCTGGCGATATTTGGGCCCGATTTACCCCGTTAGAAGCGAACACAGGCAAGATGGTAGAACAATTACTGAGTCTAACCCGATGGCATTGAACGCTTCTAACGGGGTGGACGGCCAAGGCGAGGGCGCCTTTGTCCTTGCCAGTGAATGGCTGACCGGCAAGACCGATTGTCTCAATTTCTTCAGGGATAAAGACCAGCGTCTCCAAGGGCATCCGGTTCTAATTACCGCGCCTGAACGCGCCTCGGAATTCAGAAGGGCACTGCGTAATAAACTCGCCCAAGCCGTGATGATTATTGATGTCTATAATTATGCGCCAGATGCAGTCAAAAAGCAAAACGATAAGATTAACGAATTTGTCAACGGCTTTATCCGCCCTGAAATCAGACCATTCTCGCCTGACGGCGACTCATCTGTTAATTTCGCGGTCCTACCCGAAACGGCAAGATTACGGGAGTGCCAGGAATTAAGGGAGATGTGCTACCGGATATGCAGGCATTTTTTGGATGAGACCGTGGCACGCAGACGACTTATTCCTCCTGAGTATGTTAGCAAGATAATCCCGTCTTTTGTCCATACCCTTATTGGTCACCCTGATTATCCGCTCTGCGTGGATATGCATCTGGATATTAGGGTGGTTGCAAAACACTGATGCAGTAGCAAGTTTTGTTAGCTTCTCAGCCCGTTAGAAGCGTCCAATAGCAAGTAATTGGAGTTACTCGAAAGGTTATCTCTTTGATTATGCTCGCTTCTAACGGGACAAGTAGAAATCTCAATAAGCGTTTAGGAAAACGGAATGAGTATTGCGTCCTCTGAAT
>JAZDFP010000226.1:0-13401 GCA_043807745.1 Planctomycetota bacterium | reverse complement strand
TCTTATTGGTTTTGCCATAGTAAGATTTTGATGTGTTTCTATTGGCCTTAAAAATCCTTCTAAATCCCTAATTAATTCAGTTGGAGTCTGGTAACGTTCCTCTCTTTTTTTAGCCATCATTTTTAAAATAAAGATATTTATGGGATTAGAAATTTGAGGTTTTTTCTGTTTAGGCGGAACAGGTTGTTCATTAATGTGTTTATTCATAACAACAGCAGCCGATTCACCCTTGAAAGGTAATTCACCGGTAACACAAAAATAAAAAGTTACTCCTAATGAATATATATCACTGCGTATATCTATATCGTGTTCTCCGCGTGCCTGTTCCGGCGAGATATAACCCGGTGTTCCCACCAGTTCCTTCTGTTGAGAAGGGTCTTCTATAATTAATCTTGCAAGTCCCAGGTCGCATAATTTGACAGTTCCATCCTTATTACTAATCATAATGTTACGGGCTTTAATATCGCGATGAACCATATTATTTTTATGGGCATGCTCTAAAGCCTGAGCAACTTTAAGTATAATACCGGCTGCTTTTCTTTCTTCCATCGGCCCTTCTTGTTTAATAACGTCCCAGAGAGTTTTACCTTCCACAAATTCCATGACAAAATAATGAATGCCGTTAGATTCGCCCACGTCAATTCCTTGAATAATATTAGGATGATTAAGCTGTGCGACGATACGAGCTTCCTTGAAAAATCTCATAACGAATTTTGCATTACTGGCCAGATGCGGAGATAAAACCTTCAGAGCAACTTCTCGCTCCATGCTTAATTGTATCGCCTTATACACGGTACCCATTGTTCCTCGCCCAAGTATTGCAAGAATCTTATAGCCAACAATTTCAGTGCGACCACCTTCTACTCCTTGTTTTTGGGAAATATCCTTTACCTGTGTTTCTGAAAGATAACCCTTATCAATCATTAGTTCCCCGAGTTTTTTGGGATTAACACCAAGTTCTCGAATTTTTTGTTGAATGCTAAGACATTCATTGACTTTTTCTACTGTAGTGTAACCTAATTCTACGGCGAGTTCACCGAAATTAAGACTTCTGATTTTTTCCATACTCAACGATTAGCTGATTATTCCTCTGTATTATTAATCATAAATGAGATCAACACTTCTATTTACAATAAATAAAAAAATAAGTATTAGTCAAGGGTTTTGGAATAATATAGTCAGTGTTTTCAGATGCATCAATATGATTAAATAGGAAAGAATTTATTGGTGATAGGAAAACGACGACCTTTACTAAAGTTGTCAGGTGTAATCTTAACACCTGGTGGGGACTGACGACGTTTATATTCGCTCCGGTCTACCATTTTCATCACTTTGGATACTATATCCAATGATGTACCGGTTTGTTTTATAATATCATTAAGTTCTTTATTTTCTTCTACATACTTCTGTAAAATGGGGTCAAGAGTTTCATATTCTGGCAACGTATCAGAATCTTTTTGATTAGGTTTCAGTTCAGCAGTAGGCGGACGCTGAATAATTCCCAAAGGAATAGGATATCCGCCTCGGGCAGTTTTATTTATTTTATTATAAAAGCAACCATTACCATAAGAGACTAATTCATAAACCAGTGTTTTTGAAACATCTTTAAGTAAAGCAAAACCGCCTGCCATATCACCATATAATGTTGCATAACCTGTCGAAAGCTCGCTTTTATTACCCGTTGCTAAAACAAGAGAGTTTAATTTATTAGAAAATGCCATAAGAATATTACCTCTGATGCGCGCTTGTAGATTTTCATGTGTCAAACTTATTTTACTTCTGGATAATTTTAGCGATTTTAAATAGCTATGATAAATATTTACGATAGAAATAGTTCGTAGCTTTATATTTAAATTTTTCGCCAGACTTATTACATATTTCATACTTAAGGTAGCAGAAAATTCAGACGGCAGATAAAGGCCCAAAACATTTTTATTACCTAATACATCAACGGCAATAAGAGCTGTCAAAGCAGAATCTATGCCTCCGCTAAGCCCTATGATTACACTGGTAAAATTATTTTTCGTAATATAATCTTTCAGGCCTAATTTTAATGTCTCATAGATTTCCTCAACCTGGCTGTCGGATGCAGTCTTTTTATTGCTACCCTGTGCCATAGGCAGATCCGCCTCTGGCGGAGGTGATTTTTTATCAAGTGATGGTTCAAAAGTAGCATCTTCTTTTTTGTTCGGAATATCTACTACTAATAAATCTTCTTCAAAAGCCTTTGCCTGAGCAATAATTTTTCCGTTCGGATTAAATACCATTGAACGGCCATCAAAGACAAGTTCATCCTGCCCCCCCATAAGATTAACATAAACAATATAAACCTTATTCTCTCTGGCTCGTTGGCTGAGCATATCACATCGTTCCGTATATCTGCCATTATAAAATGGAGAAGCGCTTATATTAATAATAATCTCCGCTTTACCATTTTTAACCTGCCGTTCAGTTGGTCCATTATTTACCCAGATATCTTCACCAACATTAACTGCTAATGTAGTTTTATGTAATTTAAAAACAGGATATGTTCTGCCATCTGCAAAATAACGTTTTTCATCAAATACTCCGTAATTAGGGAGATTCATTTTATGATAAACAGATATGATTTTCCGATTAGAAATTATTCCCGCCGCATTATATAAAGATGTTTTAGAATTTACGTTCAAACCGTTATTCTGGTTGGTTCCTATAGTTTCGACTTGCTCACTACAAGCAAATCCGATAATAGAAGTAATATTTTTGCTTGCCAGTTTAATTTCATTAAAAGCTTCCAAATTACATTTTATGAATTGCGGTATATTAAGCAGGTCTTCCGGCGGGTATCCGGTTAAAACAAGTTCAGGAAAAACAATAATATTTACTTTTTTCCTAATAGCCTGTTTAATGTAGGAAATAATTTTATTAGCATTGCCTTTAATATCGCCAACGGTAGGGTTTATTTGTGCTAAAGCAATTCGCAGCATTTTTCGGATGCAGTCTTTTTCTTGCTCCCCTATGCCTGAGGCAGACCCGCCTCTGGCGGGAAGAAAGGGACATAGCGGGGGTGGGATTTGAACCCACGACCTCAAGGTTATGAGCCTTGCGAGCTACCGGGCTGCTCTACCCCGCGATATTTATTATTAGAGCCAGTTAGTCCCGTCAGGGACTTTACTGGGTCTTATCCCCCGATGTTACATCGGGGGGCTTGATTATATTGTAAGTGATTGTATAATATAAAAGTTACGATGTCAAATAAAATTAGGAAATTATATCAGAATAAAGCCACAGATTATACAGATTATTTCTTTGTGACCTTTGTCCCTAAGGGAGGCTTCGCTCTGTCTTTGTGGTGAACGAATTCTTATCTGTGTTAATCTGCGAAGCGACAGCGGAGTCCCGCCCCAGCGGGGTGGTTACGTATTTATGCCCTCAGCACGACCACATTAAATGTATTATCCGCTATTGCCGGCTGGTTCAGCAAGATTGAAATCCCTGTCCCTTGCGGTAACCCCGGTAACAGGAATAGTTGTCTAATCAGCTGGTCCTGATTCACAGGTATAGAGTAACCTAAAATCACACCGCCATTCAAATCAGGGTCTCCCAAAGGCGGATATAACCCGCCTACTTGTAATGCCGGAATCGTGATGCTGATAACCTTATAACTCAATTTAGGTTTAGTAACCGCGCCATCGGCTATTTCACCTGTAGCAACCGGCGGAGTCAGCGGTCTAGTTACACCACCACCACCCGGAGCAATCCACTCAAACCTTTCCTGTGCCTGATTGTAAGAAGGGATTTCACCGTTAGCAGGACTATCAACTGCCCGGATATGTCTTGGCTCAACCGAACCGTTTATGATTTCTAAGTAACCAACCGAATTAGACGCCATTTTTATCTTAGTTACCGCAGAGGTGGCAATTTTCTGAGCGATTATTGAAGCATCGGCGATTTCGTCAGTCGTAACGGGCGGCGTTATAGGCCGTGCCACAGACGGCGGGACAAACGATAATTTTGCGGGCGTGATTGCGCCATTAGCAATCTTCTCCGTGGTGACAGCGTTAGTACCAAGTTTTCCTGACGTGACTGCGCCTCCTGCGATTTTAGCGGTAGTTACTGACACAGTGGCTATCTTCTCGGTGGTAACTGCCCCATCCTGTATTTTCTTCGTAGTTACACTTAAATCTGCCAACTTACTACTATCTACTGCGTTAGCCCCGATTTTCGGAGTAGTCACCTGTCCGTCGCCTATTTTGGATGTGACTACCGCTCCAGTTACGATTTTCTCTGTTGTGACACTGGCATCCTTGAGCCGTGAACTGCTCACCTGTTTCTCGCCGATTTTATCACGGGTCACCGCTCCGTTAGCAATCTTCTCAGTGGTTACACTGGCAACCTGTAACTTAGAACTTGAAACCTGTAACTCGCCTATTTTGGGCGTTGTTACCGCACCATCTGCAATAGTAATAGTAGTTACTTCATTTGGTTTTAATGGCATAAAATAAATTCCTTTCACCACAAAGGCATTCACCCCGTTAGAAAGTTCTTGGACGGGGTAAAAGACTAATATGGTTATCTTTATCTCTAATTATGTCCTTTCTAACGGGGCAAGAAGAACACAAAGAATAAATCCCCCTCACTCCCCCTTTGATAAAGGGGGAAGGGGGGATTGATTTATTCGTGGGATTCGTCCCATTCGTGGTATTCGTGTTCTCTTTTACGGTGACACCGTGCATTTAGCCGTTTCGCTGTAAGGTCCCGTGCGCATCTTTTTGTCAAACCATTGCGTCCGATACTCCACATTTTGCGGCTCGGTTATCGCCAGATTATGCAGATAGGGGCTATTGGTGTCGTCAGCCACGAATATCCACGGTCCGCTTTCTATCCGATACGAGATTCTCGCTCCGGCAATGTCTTTGGGCTTGGCGTTCCGCTTTTCATTGGACGGATTGACGCCAAAATGGACCGTCACCTGTCCGCGTTGCTTCCAGTCCAGCAATAGCAGAGGCGGTGCAAGATTGACCACATATTCGGGCGAAATCGGGGTCGGATTCGTATCCAGCACGGTAATGCCCAGGGTGGCCCGTTGCGCGTCAGTCAGGTTCGGGTGTTTTTGGAGCATCCCGGCCACGGCCCGGACCGTATCCTTGCCCACGCCACGTAATTCATCCTTGTTTTCAGCAGCTGATTGGGCCGCATTATGGGCGGTCTGATGCGCCACATAGCCAACCTGCCAGTTGGCATAGGCAGTGGTTACTGCGGTAATCAGAGCCGGGGGAATCCCCAGGGGTGTGGCAATAGCCGGCAGTTGGTCGCTGAAATTACGGAGCCATTCATCGAACTCCGCATCCCCGAATGGCATAAAGTCTGCCATAATTCACCTCATCTTCCCCGCCTAACGGCGGTGTTATGCTATAACCTGCTAAAGTTAAAACAGTTATGCAAATACATCATCCTACGGTCTATCTCAGTTATCCTTGAGAGTGACCCGTTTACTCCTTGGAGTAACTCTTTCACTCCTTGGAGTAACCCATTCACTCCTGGGAGTGACTCTTTCACTCCTGGGAGTAACTCTTTCACTCCTTAGAGTAACTCTTTCACTCTTGGGAGTGACTCTTTCACTCCTGGGAGTAACCCATTCACTCCTGGGAGTAACCCATTCACTCCTGGGAGTAACTCTTTCACTCCTTGGAGTAACCCATTCACTCCTGAGAGTGAACCATTCATCCCTCAGGACAAGCCGTTCGTTCCCGAGTCATTTCGTCTCAAATCACCTCCTTTTAGTCCGTGTGTCACCGAACTACGTTTTACCTTTCAACCAGTTTTTCAATGTAATGTAACAGATACCTCGTTAGAAGGATTACTTCTCATGCCAATAGAATCTGCCGCAACCACTCTAAAATAAAGTTTGGTTGCAGTAGGATACATATAAATAAGTGAGCCACTATCATTCCATGATGTATTTCCACCGGCCACCGCATCAGAATTAACCCATCCACCATCCTCAGGTCTTACATAAATACTAAAAAATGCTTCGTTATTAGAATTATCTGCCCAAGTAAGATAAAAGGTGGAATAAGTTTTGGTGACTTGCAGATTTGAAGGAGCGGGTATAGCAGACACGCTACTGCCCCTGCTTCCTACCCCACCGCAACCATAATTAAAAGTGGTTACAACCGCCACCAAAAACAGAACCGCTACTATGTAATATGCATGGTTTTTCATATTGTCTCATTTCTTACGAATTATGAAGTTAGATGTTGGAAATTGGAAATTAGAGTCTAACTTCACCTTCATCTGTATCGTCCACCGAATTATCCAAATTAGTCCCCTGAATTACTATTTTTTCTTTTTCTTGTTAGTAGGAGGTTTTACTTCATAAAAAGAGGTTTCCATTCCCATTTTTCCATTCCACCCTTTTTCCGTTTTCTCAAAATTGATTTGGCCTTTCATACCGATGTGGTCGCCCCTGTTTTTACGCACCTCCATAATACCCATACCTTCGGCTTTCCGGATACCGCCCAAACTCGGGTTGACAAAACAATCAACCAAACATTCTATTTCCGCTTCGTACATAAGGGCATACTGTTTTACGCCAAATACTTCCCCTGCCTGTCCATCGGTTTTCTTAAAACTTACCACTTTGACAAGGCCCTTAAGGGAGGACTCTAATACCGACTGACCATCGTTAGCGTCAGGATTGTCTTTTACTTCCGGAGGTTTAGACGCTGGACTATTGGCATCTTTTTTTTCTATCTCGGGACGCCATAATCCTTTCTCATTTTCTCGTGCTCTTTTCTCGTAATAGTTGAAAAGTCCACTATACTTGAAGGGGTATTCTGTAGAGTGTCCATATCCTTGTCTAACAATCTCAAGATTTACAAATAGCCCATCGGGAACACGATAAAGATATGCTAATAACCTATCATATTTGTCAAACTCTTGCTTTTCATTCTCATACTCCATATATACTTCTTCACCCTTTAGTAGATTATTCGTAAAATTACTTGCTTCCTTCCCATAATATTCTGCTATTTGTGGCGTATCAACTCCAATTAACCGAACCTTAACTTCTTTTTTATCTATATCAAGAACAACCGTATTCCCATCAACAATTTTAGCAACCTTATAAGTTTTCTGCTCCTTAAAATCTTTTACAGGGTATTTTGGAACAGATGGTACTGATTCTTGAGCGACTGATTTTTCTATTAATAAAACACCAAGAATTAAACATACAATCGTAATAATAGTAATGACGAGGCTTTTATTTCTCATATAATAACCATCTCCTTTCCTTACATTATCGTCCAATCTGGATAGGAGTCAAACTGCCAATCAGGGCATAAACATCATTCCCTGTTCCTAATTCCCCGTTTATAGAACTTCCCCAGCCCCAGAGTGTTCCATCGGTCTTTCGTCCAATAGTATGATATATACCACAACTAACCTCTGCCCAATTAGTCCCCGTCCCAATCCGGGTGGGAGTGCTTCTGTTTGTCTCTGTGCCGTCACCTAATTTACCGTCATCGTTATTACCCCATGTCCAGAGCGAGCCGTCAGTCCTGATACCGGCACTATGAGGACCGCCAGTATAAGAGCCTGGACCAGCCGCAACCTTTAACCAGTTAGTGGCTGTACCAATCTTAGTCGGAACTATCTTGCCTACAGTTGTTCCATCACCTAATTGACCATCAGTATTTCTTCCCCAGGCCCAGAGAGTTGAGGCGGTTCCTGTAGTACTTATAGCAAGGGTATGGCTATCACCGCCGGCAATCTTTGTCCAGTTGGTTCCTGTTCCTATTTTGGTAGGGCTAGCCCTGACCGTGTAGGTACCGTCTCCCAATTCACCAGAAGTATTATTACCCCATGCCCATAAAGTTCCATCGCTTTTAAGGGCAACACTATGATAAGAACCAGCTGCTATTGCCACCCAGTTAGTAGATGTACCAATCTTAGTCGGAACTTTCCTGTCTACACCTGTTCCGTCGCCTAATTGCCCGGAATAATTGTTACCCCAAGCCCAGAGGGTAGTAGCGGTTCCTGTGGTACTAAGGGCAAGTGTATGACCTTCGCCAACTGCAACTGCTGTCCAGTTATTTGCGTTTCCAATCTTAACCGGCGGGTTCCTATCAGTGAGAGTCCCGTCTCCTATTTGACCCAAGTTATTGCTACCACAAGCCCATAAAGTTCCATCGCTCTTGATTGCAACTGTATAACCGTATAAACTATCAGGACTGGCAGCAACCGCTGACCAAGTAGTGCCGGGCAAAATCTGATTTGGTGTATATAATGTCAGATTACTGGTTCCATCTCCCAATTGACCCCTGTTATTACTACCCCAACCCCAGAGTGTCCCATTGTTTTTAATAGCAATAGTGTTTCCACCTCCGGCTGCTGCCTTTGACCAAAGGCTAAAGCCACCACCTCCTCCGCCACCGCTACTTCCACTGCTTCCTCCCCCACCGCCTCCGCAACCATAAGTTAAAAAAGTTACAAACGCCACCAAGAACAAGACCGCTATAATGTATAAATATCTGCTTTTCATATTCCACCTCCTCTTACTTGCCCCGTGCGGGCGGGTTATACCCCACCCCAATATAACATCGGGATGGGATGTTCATTATTACTTAACCATTATATTTATCCTAAATAGGGTCATTTCTTTGGTTCTAATGTAAAGTCAAGGGTTTCCCTATCTGCCTTGTACCAGTTATCACTACCGTAATCAACAATCCAACCGATAGAACCACCCAATATTCCTAACAGCATTACAGTAGGGTCGCCAGCAAACAAACCTACCCCATACGGTATCATATTGAGGTATACGTTACCATTAGTCCATATTCCTACATTCTGGGTGGCTGGTTCATAGCCATCTTTTGTCGCTGTAATCTGGTATGACATCCTTCCTTTTGGTAAATTTATTTCTAACGGTGTAATCCCTTTTACCTCGTTATCTATTTTTATTTTTGCTTCTGGTGGTTCAGAAGTTATTTTTATCCGCATTGTTGGTTTAGATGATGCCATCATTGTTGCGCAACCCTCCGAACCAAATATTATGCCAGCTAAAACCAGCAGGCAAATAATCATCTGTTTATTCATATTTCTCTCCTTTCTTATATTTTGACTCTTGTCATAGACAAAAGCCGGTTGTTAATAAATGGTGGCTACCCACCATCCGTAGGGATACGTATAAACTATTTATTACCTCCTTTCTTTATGTGCCTACTGTATCGGACAATTTTATACCGGTTCTACCACTTGCTAATCACCATACCTTTGTCATCCTTGAATGTTCCGGCGAAGGCAAAGATGCAATCAACTAACGACCAGATACGAAAAGTTATCAGCGGTATAAAACCAATCAAAACGAAACATAGCGGTATGCTTATTACACCAATAATAAGCATTGGGATACCCCATTTTCTGCCGACATAAAGGCGATGAGCCCCAAATGGGCCAAGAAAAAGGGCTAGTAATGCCGTTGCCAACCGTGATTTTGCCGAAACCTCCTGTGTGGTTTGTTCTGCCATATTAAATTCTCCTTTCTTTATTTCCTGCCTTTTTACTGAATTATTAAACATTACCCGGTGTCGGTTTCGGAGCGAACCACGACCTAACATCAGCGAAAGCAGAGATGATTAAAAATATCCCTGCGAGCAGTGTCAACCAGCCGCCTATCGCCATAATAGAAAAGACTTCACTGCCATATTTGACCAAAGAAATAATGAGCAACAGTACCGGTATCACACCTGTGACAAAAAGCAGGGCTTGGTTGGTGAATTTCCCAACAAGTTTCCCGCCCCGAAGACCGTTTACAACAAGGAGCAGGGCGAGAACCGCCATAAAGTATGCTAAATATGCTAAAATGCTTAAATTTGTCCCGTTGCTAATTTTATGCTGTCCTGTTCCATTGCAACCAACACAGCTCGGATACAGGTTACCACGCCCCGTCCCATTACAGAAAGAGCATGTCTCATAACGTTTCTTAGTACCCAATGATTCTGATAGTTCTTTGACTACGGCCGGTCCATTTTCGGTAATCCCCAAAATTGATATCCAGGGCAGGAAAAAGGCGATTAACAAGACAAGCGCACACCAATTTTCAACCCGTCCTGCAAACTGCCTAATATCCAAAGGCGGTTTGCCATTTTCCTCTTCTGTCATATTAGCACTCCTTTCTTTATTTTCTGTCTTTTTTCTGCTCTTTGTTTGGAACAGAAATATCAGAAAACATTCCGTTAGTAACTTCTATTAACGCACCGACGAATTTGCCCGGCGCATTGACTAAGGTGTAACCGTCCAAATATACCGGGATTTCCGTAGTGCTGATTGGTTGATAAATATTACCCCTATCTTTGTCCTGCGTGTAGGCAGTAACAACTATCTTGTGGTTGCCAATCCCAGACATCTGCAGAACAACATCTTGATATGGTGTGATGTAACCGGTTGCGGTGGGATAAGTTACCTTGATATAATAAGAGGATTTGTTAGCGAGCGAAACAAGAAGTGCGGCATCTTCCTGCTTGAGAGTTTGCACGTTCATCTGAACCGCTGGCAACCATTCTTTCGAAACGCTACACCCACTACCGATTAAAATGAGACAAAAAAGAAATGTTGTTGGGAATAATCTTGTAAGAAACAATGATGAAACAGTATGCCCTGAATCGCTTATTCTATGCGGTTTTGCTGGGGGGGGTAGATGACAAATTCCAAATCCCAATGACTAATGTCAAATGACGAATTATGAATGCGGAATTAATATAGTTAGACATTGTTTCCATATCTGATGAGTATGTTATAATCTATAAATATTCTTGTCAAGTATTATTTTTGTAAATCCATGGACGTAATACTTAATTATTAATTATGTATCGCCTACCCGCCTCTGGAGGACTCAATTCCCGTTCCTTCCCGCCTGAACGGACGGGCAGGTGTCAAGAATTATTCGGGTGTCCCCCGAATTCCTGGATTATCTTAGTATGTCGTATTCTGTAGAGCGGTGAATAATACCATAAATTTTAATCACTCGTTGATTAGGGTAAATCCAATATAAAATCCGGTAATCGCCTTCCCGTCTTTTGCAAAGACCGCTTAAATGTCGTGGTAGATTGGTAAGATGATGATGGGTTACGGCAAGGGCATTAATGGCTAACCACTCTATCTTATCAGTAATTCTATGCTTGATGGGTTCATCCAGATTGGATAGTTCATTAAGGGCATCAGGCGAGATTTCTATTCTAAACATAATTTTTTCTTCGCCTTTTCCCAGGGGATAAACTTACCCTGCAAGTCATCTTTCCTTGCTTTGGTCATTTTATTTATGAACTTTTTATCCTGCGAAAGAAACCAATCTTCTAATTCATGTTCTATTTCCATAAACTTCTGTACCAAACGCATCGGCATTTTAATGGTATTTTGTGATGGCATTACATACTCCTTTCATTAACTAACCTGATATATTTCTTTTTTATCCACTGAAGTATTATAACAAAAAGCATTTTTTTGTCAAGTCTTTAATTCCGGGGACATCTTAATTAATTCCTCCCTCGTGGGACACCCTCCAAAGGCGGGCAGGCATGAAAGCAGAATATTTATCTTCATATTAGTTATTAATGCTTAATCGTATAATTGTTGACCCTTTACCCCGTTAGAGATATAATACTTTTTAGAAGATAGCCAAGCATTCTTAAGACTGACTTGCCTATTCTTAATGGTATCTCTAACGGGGCGAGGAGATGTTTGATATATAGTATAGGGCAGTAAAAACACTGCATAACTGGCAGTAAGAACACTGCCAGTAAAAAGTATAAAAGATTAGCCACCAAGACACTAAGACACGAAGAAATCAAATCCCCCTCACTCCCCCTTTGAAAAAGGGGGAAGGGGGGATTTACTTTGTGTCTGTGTGTTTTAGTGGTAAAGTTCTAAGGGAGATTTAACTATAATGCGTGTGGCAATGTATTATAACAATAAAGACATCCGTCTGGAGGAAATGCCTAAGCCGGAGCCCGGTCCTAATGAATTAGTGATGCGTGTAGAGGCAAGCGGTATCTGCGGCAGTGATGTAATGGAATGGTACCGGGTAAAAAAGGCGCCGTTGGTTTTGGGGCACGAAATCGCCGGTGTAGTAGAAAAAGCCGGTGCCGGTGTGACTGCCTATAAAAAAGGTGACCGTATTGCTGCTGCCCATCATGTTCCCTGTAATACCTGTCATTATTGCTTAAATGGTCATCATACTGTTTGTGATACACTCAGGCAAACTAATTTTTATCCGGGTGGTTTTGCAGAATATGTCCGTTTGCCTGCGATTAATGTAGACCGTGGCGTTTTTAGATTGCCTGATGATGTTTCATTTGAGGAAGCAACTTTTATTGAACCATTAGCCTGTGTCTTGCGCGGTCAAAGATTGGCGGGATTAAAACCGGGACAAAGCGTAATTGTTATCGGTAGTGGTATAGCCGGCCTTTTACATATTAAATGTGCCGTTGCTTTAGGTGCAGGTAAGATTTTTGCCACTGACATTAATCAATATAGATTGAACACAGCTAAACGGTTCGGTGCGTCCCGATGCTTCGATACGGGACGCTCCGTATCCGATGCAGCGACAGCGGAGTCCCGACCCAATCGGGAAGGCATCGGAGCGGAAGTTGTTATTAATGCAAATGAAGATATTCCATACCGCTTAAAGCAAGAAAATCAAGGCAGGTTAGCCGACCTGGTAATTCTCTGCACCGGCGCAACAAGTGCAGTAAAACAGGCGCTGGATTTAGCAGAGAGAGGTGGAACTATTTTGCTATTCGCTTCACCTAATGAAGAAGAAATTAGTATCCCAATGAGAAAACTATTCTGGCGCAATGAAATAACCTTGACTTCTTCGTATGCAGGAAATCAATCTGACCACCTTGCCGCATTAGAGTTAATTCGTTCCCGTAAAATAACGGTTAAAGATATGATTACTCATCGATTTGGCTTAGCGGAAACCGTAAAGGGATTCCAACTAACGGCTCATCCGGATAATTCAATAAAAGTAATTATTGAACCGCAAAGATAAATAATGTATTATAGCTACAAAGACACGAAGGCACAAAGAATTCCCTGCCCGCCTTTGGAGGGTTAGTGTCTTGGTGCCTTAGTGGCAAAATATGGAGGATTAAAATATGGATTGGGGATTAAAAAATAGGATTTCTCAAATAATAAAACCAACAACCGGCCGAACCGTAATGCTGGCAGTGGACCACGGTTATTTTCTTGGACCTACTACCAAACTGGAAAATGCCAGTCAGACAATTGCTCCATTAGCACCTTATGCAGATTCACTGATGTTAACCCGCGGGATTTTACGGGCTTCAGTTGATGCTATGTCTAATGTCCCGATTGTTTTAAGGGTTTCAGGTGGCACCAGTATTTTGGGTAAACTTT
>JAZDFP010000225.1:0-2552 GCA_043807745.1 Planctomycetota bacterium | reverse complement strand
TTATTGCCTCTATGTTCTTAACCCGTATTATTCACACTTCGTCCTGAGGGACTCTGTGTCCGAAGGATAAATTCTGGTCAATCCCGCCTAGGCGGGATAAAGGTCGTTGTCTACCGAGGTTTTGGTAGACAACGGGTCCCGTTTCAGCGGGTCTCGTTGACATATTGTCATCATATTAATCGGTTTATGAATAATCAGGGTTAAAGTGTTTTTATATTTGGGACACATTTAACCGCCTATATCACGTCATTTCCGTACTACCGAAAGCATCATTCTTCTTTTATCTTCCCATCCTGATAGAGATAAATCTTTTTCTTATCTTTCATCAAAACCGGCTGTGAATTCAGTTTTTGATTCTGTACCGATTCAACAAATGTTTCGCCTTCTTCATATTTCCCAGATAAATGTATGGGGACAACTACCCTCGGGGCTAATTCCTTAGTAGCCCATAATGCCCCTTCTCTAATAGTCTCTCGGTTAGGATGGTTTGGTTGCAGTGGTAAAAATGCGATGTCAATGGTCTTCTTTGTATCCTTAACCTTTTTAATCTCGGCCTGATAAGTCTTTTCAATCTTCTTATCCCAGAGGGCATGGTCACCCGCATGAAAGATAACCAGACCATCAACTTCCACTAAAAATCCCACTCCGGAATCAGTAGCCCTAATAGTTAAAATGTTAATCCCTTCTATCTTTAATTCCTTGTTTGGCTCTAATACGACCAGATTTTTCTTATTAACGGCGTCTTTAAAAGGTGGTGAATTACCATAGTTATTAAAGTTAGCTACCCCAGGCGGAACGATGTATTTTATTTTTGATATATCCTTCTGCCAGGTACTAATATTACTGTCAAAATGGTCTTGATGTTCATGTGAGATAAAGATCCAGACATCCTCATCATTAATCTCACTTGGATTAATTACTTCAGTTGTTGTATCTTCGTCATCGTTGGTTGGTTGATTAGCATAGTCAAAGACTAAAAAGTGTTTACTTGTCTTGATGGCGATTCCGCTGTGACCGAGATAACGGATAGTTGCTCCGCTCTTTTTATCATTCGGTTTCTTTACTTCTTTTTGAGTTATGGGTTTTCGGTCCATAGGATAAATGTATTTTTCACCCATTTTCAGGTTTACGCTTTTGGATTCTTTATCAAACTGTTCAGTAATTTTTATATGTTCTTTATCACCATGCACGGGAATAATTACTCGTGGCTGATACTCTTCGGGAAATTTTAATGACGCAGGCTTCATAAACATATCAATAAAAGCAATGTCAATCCTTTGCTTACCAAGTAACTTTGGTAATTCTTCAATAAATGTTCTGGGGTCCGCTTTCACATCATAACAGGAATTTATATAGGCAATAATTATTTTATCCACTTCAATCAGATAACAACAACCTCCCTCAGACCCTTCGGCTGAACATATCGGATGCACCTTTAATCCGTTTAATTCCTTTGTATTTTTACCCATAGTAGTAGTGCAGTTAGTTAATTCACTAAATCCTTGTTTCATACAATCAGGGATTATGTAATGAATCTTTTTTGCTTTTTCTGCCAGTTTTTGTATTGCAGGGTCATAGTGGTCGGAATGCGAATGAGTAATAAATACAAAGGTGTTTTCATTAGCAATTTCTTTAGGGACAATAGTCTTACCGCCATTCAAGATACCTTTTTCTGAATCTTCTGGTAATTTAGAATAGGGGTCAAAACAGTAGTCAAAGATTAAGAGATGTTTTGGGGTCTTGACCACCACGGCATTATTCTCGTTACCTATGCACCAAATAAATACATCTTTTTGTTCTTTACCTTGCGGTTCGTTTTGTGCAAATAGTAATGACACTGTCATAAACATACACAAACCAATTAGCCATACATATTTTCTCATATTTATTCCCTCCTTTATTATATTTGGGACACATTTAACCGCCTATATCCCGTCATTTCCGTGCTACCGAAGGCATCATTTTTCTAAAATCCTACATAGGAAAAGCGGGGCTCTAATATCTCACTATTGAAATCTGACAAATATCGGATTGGATATGAGTCTCCCTCCCTTTTCATCTATGGCTTCAAGGCGATAATATATCCGTTCTCCGTGTTTAGGCACATAGTTATCCTTGAAATTAAATGTTAAGGGCAGGGGTTGATTTATTTCTTTTATTACTATTCCCTGCCTGATAATTTTCAGGGTTGCCATAGTTTTATTAACATTGCTTCTCGGGTTAGATTGACTGCTGTTTCTATTATCTTTTTGTGATATTCTTATTTTAATAATTGGTATCGATGAGGTGAGTAATTCGTCTCCGCTATAAGCAATGGATTGCGGTGTAATATTATACAAACAGAAATCGTCCAGCATCAAATGCGGATAATCCTGTTGTTGTGCTTTTAATACCGTATACATTTTACCGTTTCTTAAGGCATCTATGGCGGTTTGATATGATTTTTGTTTGAGCAATAAGACAGTCAGGAGTCTGCTAATGTCTTTTTCGCCGTAATCATCTAATTCACCGATAGCCCAGACCGGTTTGCTGCGTCTTCCATCACAATATTC
>JAZDFP010000224.1:0-2772 GCA_043807745.1 Planctomycetota bacterium | reverse complement strand
GACCGGTGATTTGGATGCCCTTGCCGAGCAGGAGATATTACAACTTCTTAAAAAACTCAATGAAGAACTCCATAAAACGATTATTATGGTAACCCATGACCATAAAGCGGCCCGCTTTGCCAAACGTATTATGCATCTTGATAAAGGTGTTTTGAGTAACCAGCCGTTATAATAAGGAGGGAATCAGGTTATGTTTAAACTATTGCCTCTAATCTGGAAGACGATGAAGATGAATCGGGTGCGTACGCTGTTGACCATTATTGCCATAGGCGTAACGATTTTCATCTTCTGTTTCTTCCAGGCCATTCAGGTTAATATGGATGCCTTCATTAGCAGTTCCGGCACCCATAATAATCTGGTCGTCTTTGAAAAGAACAAGTGGTGACCGCCCAGCAGCGAATTGCCCGAGAATTACGCGGAGAAAATCGGGCAGATGCCTCAGGTCGAGGCAGTTATGCCGGTGCGCATTGCCGCCATTAATTCGTGCAAGTTGGACCCGGAAATGGTTGTTATCCACGGCATTGACAAAGAGAAATTCTTGAGATTCCGGGAGTTCAAAATTGAGCCGGCGATACTGGCTAAGTTCCGTGAAGATAAAATCGCGGTTTTAGTAGGCACGAGCATTGCCCGGCGCAAGGATTGGCGGGTCGGCCAAGAAATTATTCCCATACAAGAACTTAATAAATCTTTTACCGTTGTCGGTATCTTTTTTACCGGCAACGAAGAACAGGATAATTATATCCTGGCTGATTATCGCTATATCCAGGACGCACAGAATAAACGCGGCTGGTGCAATTTGATTTATATCAATGTCAAGGAAGGCTACAATGCCGATGCGTTAGCCACAGAGATAGACAGTCAACCCTGGCCCGTGGGGACGCGCACCCAGCCGGAAAAGGCATTTATCGGTTCTATGCTTCAAGAACTCATTGATATCGTAAGTTTTACCAAGTTAATCATCTTGATTACATTCCTGGTGATGTTGATTGGCATTGCCAACACGATTTCCATGTCCATCCGTGACAGGACACGTCAGATTGGCGTGATGCGCACGCTCGGTTATACGCGGACCAAAATACTTTCTTTGATTCTTATGGAATCAGTTGTTATGTCGCTTATCGGCGGTCTATTAGGTTGTCTTTGTGTCTTTGGCATATTCCAGTGGGTTGGTGTGTCGGTGCAGATAATGACTTATGGATTTACGGTCAACTTGAATTTAAGCGTAGCCGTTATGGGTATAGTCCTTGCGGTTTTAGTCGGGTTACTCGGCACCTTGCTGCCGGCCTATCAGGCATCGCGGCTTAATATCGTTAATTCGTTAAGGAATATGGTGTAATTGTATGGGACTGCCATTAAAATATAATATCAGGAATCTCAAACGCCGGAAGATGAGGACCTTGCTGACGATGGCCGGTATTGCGCTGTTCGTTTTGGTCGCTATCTTTATGCTGGCTTTCTCACGAGGTATGTTATTAACCATCAAGAGCACCGGTTCACCGGACAATATCCGTGTCCTCAGCCGCAAAGGGCAGGGTGAATCGCACTCATCGCTTGAGGCGGCTGATTATAATCTACTGCGCAATATACCTGAAATAAAGAAAAATGCCCAGGGTGAACCGCTCATTTCATTGGATGTGTATTATCCATGCGCTATAAATGTAGTAGGCGCTAATTATCAAGGCCGGCACGGTATCGTGCGCGGAATTGAACCAAGTGTATTTGAGGTTAACGATAAAGCAAAAATTACTGAAGGCACTGCTCCCGGTAAAGGATTCCAGGTTATGGCCGGAAAACTCGCCTATGCTAAAATGGGTGTGCCTAAAGAGGTGATTGCCGTAGGAAGCAAAATCAGTTTTGAAAATACAGAATGGACTATTGTCGGTAAATTCTCAGCCGACGGCACAGCCATGGAAAGTGAATTCTGGGTCGATGTGGGAGACCTTAATACCATAATTAACCGCCAGACTTATACTTCAGCTACTTTCAAACTCAATAATCTGGTTGATATGGAACGGATAATCAGAGACTTAAATAGCCGGATGGATATACTTGTTAAAGCCGTGTCAGAGCAGAGTTATTATCAAGAATATGCCAGTGGCTTTGAGCGGATTGTGTATCTGGCCATTATTATGTCGCTACTGGCTCTACTCGGTGGTTTAATGAATGGTATGAATACGATGTATACCGCTATATTGGGTCGCATCCGTGAAATAGCCACTCTTAAGATTCTTGGTTTCAGTAAGACGGCTATCGTTACGTCATTTATTATGGAATCACTTTTCATCTCCTTAGGCGGGGCAATTATTGGGAGTCTGATTGGGCTTAGTCTTAACGGTATTCCGGCAAAACTGGGTATGTTTGCCTTTACCTTCAGAGTAGATGCGCTCGTCTTATTATCCGGATTGGTTATTGCTTTAGTTATTGGCGTGTTCGGTGCATTGATACCGGCGCTTAAAGCCACGAAAATTGAGATTCCCCAGGCCCTGCGTTATGAGTAATTTATGAATTATAAATTATTAGTTATTCCATTTATTGTATTACTAACCCTGCCCCAATGCAGCAGCAATAAAAATAATATTGTTATTGATAACTATAAACCGGATACTGTTACTCACCCACAGGGTGACCCGGTGGGTCAAATAAACTCTGCAACCACATCTGATAAAATAAAAGAATCTGTAACTCTGGATGATATCATAAGTTATCTCGTCACGCACAATCCGGAGTTGAAATCACTGCAGGCGAAAGTCGATGCGGCTGATTCGGCAATCA
>JAZDFP010000223.1:0-4189 GCA_043807745.1 Planctomycetota bacterium | reverse complement strand
TGGTCAACCCTGGAAGAAAGTTGTCATCAGCCAAATGAATATTGCGTAATAAAAAATATGCTGACCGATACCCGTGTCTTTGCTTATCTGTTTAGCGGAAGAGTTTAAGTAGAAAGTGTCATTGTTTCTTACGGGACGACCATTCGGATGCAGAGTATCCTCAGGATGTGAAGCAGTAGCAACCTTGCTGGGCTTCCCGGCCCGTTAGAAGCCTCGCTTCCAACATCTGATATAATTTCATTCGTCTCTTCATACCGTTTGGTTGCTTCTAACGGGGCAAGCAGAACCTCGGAGGGGCAATGAAGTATCCATCAGAGCTTATGAGAACTTACTATATTCTCACTCTCAATTAAATACCATAATACTTGACTAAAATAAACTGTTGGTATAATACTAAATAATAACTTTATTAAGAGAGAAAGGGAATGATTTATGATATCCAAAAAAATAACCTATGTCCTCCTGGCAGTTTTTATCACAGTGGGATTCTATAGTGTTCTTAATTATTCAAATACTTTCGGACAAAGTGTCCAAGAGTCGTCCAAAGATATTTACGATAAAGCAAATGATTCTTTCGCATCACAAAACTGGAAGGATGCTTACGTCCTCTATCAAAAACTAATCACAAAATATGGCAAGGATTCTTTTGTAAAACCGAAGATAAAAGAAATAGAGGATAAAATCAGCCAATGTGAGCAGCAGTTGGGAATAATTAAGGATATTACTAAAATCTTTCAGGGCAAGCCAAAATTAGAAAAACGGCCTAACGGTGATAAGGTCTTGAAACTTTCTTATGATTTTGCCAATGAGGACGAAATTGAAGATTTTGAGAGATTTTCGTGTGACGAGATGAAGATTGTCAATAAAACCCTGCAAGTAAAAGGCAGGGGCGGACGTTTTTCATGTAATCTGAAAGATGCTATTTTTATGAATGAACTTATGATGGAATGTAACGTAATGATTGTCCCGCCCACAGAAAACGGATGTAGAATATTCGTATTTTATGATACTGAAGCCGGGGCCGGCTATTTATTTAGTTTGAGATATAGAATAGAGGGTCTGGTGCAGAATTGTTGTATCAGAATAGAATCTGAGGATTGGAATAATGACCTAAAAAATCGTGACCTTTACATGGGCGGAAAAGTGAAAATAGAGGCAGGCAAAATCTATGCAGTTAAAATTAGCGCTAAGGATGGTCAACTCAGTCTTTATATCAATAAAGAGTTGGTTAAAACCGTGACTGATAAAACATATCAGCAGGGACTGCTTCGTTTCGGAGGAGATAGTAGTTGCGTCCAATATAGTAACATCAAAATAGAAGGCGTAGTTAATCCGTCATGGTTAGACAAGGCATTCTCTAAGGCAACTACCGAGTCACTGGCTGCAAAAGAGGACGATTTAACAGGCACCAAACAAATGGGTGAAGTAAAAATGGACTTGAGCGCAGAGAGTGACGAAGCATTGGCTAAGATTCCTAAGGATGTAATAGAAAAATATAAAAAGGGAAAATCTGAGACGCTTAAAGTCCCTGTCAAATTCAGAAGCTGGAGAGAAATATTGAAACCTACTAAAGACGCCCTGAAAATATTTGATGAGATAATTAAAAATACACCTGATTTTGCAGCGGCTTATTATCAACGGGCTTGTTGTTGTGAGCGGTTAGGCGAAAGACAAAATGCTCTGCCTGATTTCACCAAAGCCATTGAGAAATTCCCCGATTTCTATGAGGCTTATTGCAAACGTGGTGAGGTCTATGTTAAACTGGACAAATACCAAGAGGCGTTAGCCGATTATGAAAAATGCATTTCAATTAAGTCGGATTATTCTGAAGGTTATAGCGGGCGGGGATATGTCCGCTTTATTCTGAATGAACGCGATAAGGCTCTGACTGACA
This sequence comes from Planctomycetota bacterium, assembly GCA_043807745.1. Classification (GTDB taxonomy): domain Bacteria; phylum Planctomycetota; class MHYJ01; order JACQXL01; family JACQXL01; genus JAZDFP01. Next base: position 2,295 of record JAZDFP010000223.1, on the reverse strand, counting down.
TTGATAAGTCTATAGAATTGGATTCTACCAATCATGAGGCGCAGCGTTACAAGAAAAACCTCCAGCATGTCCTCAAAGGACCGCTCTGGCCCATTTCCTATGACAAAGAAACCGAACATTTCAAGATTAAGACGGATATCAATCAGGATAAATGTGATGTCTATGGTGACCAACTGGAAACAATGCGTAAATATTATGCCGAGGTGTTTGATGTTAAAAGTAATGTATTATCCGGCTATGACCGTAAAAAACAGGTATATATATTCAATACCGAAGAAGGTTATCAAACCTATGCCGAATTATCTACCGAAGAACGTGCTGAATATACCCTTGGATATTATCACCCTCACTATCAGGAGTTCTTGGTATTTGAACGACCAACAAAAGAGGCTCATGTTTTAAAGGTATTGTACCACGAAGGTTTTCATATGTTTATTGATTCCATCATACCCACCATACCTATCTGGCTTAATGAAGGATTCGCAGAATATTTCAACGGGTCGGAGATGGAATACCAACAGAAAAAATGGATGATAACTAAAAAAGGTCAGCCTATAGAAAGACTCAAACCACTCCAGTCCAACATGGATACGGGCGCAGTGGTCTCTTTTGAACAGATAATGAATGAATCTCAAGCCGAATTCTATAGTGAAGCCGGTATACGTTATGCCCAGGCATGGTCTATGGTTCATTTCTTCCTGCATTATCAGGATGGCACCTATAAAAAATTACTGATGGATTATATTAAGGCATTAAAAGACGGCAAGTCCCAACTGCAGTCTTTTGAGGATACCTTCAAGAAAAAAGACCTTATAAAAATGCAGAAGGAATGGACTAATTACGTCAAGGGATTCAAGATAAAGGTAAAATAGTAAATTCGGGGACACCTGCCTACGCTAAAGCTTCGGAGGGTTCTCCTCGCCATTCTCCCCGCCGCAAGCAGCGGGGGTATTCGGCGAAGGAGAATAAAAAGGAGATAAGATATGCGTCGTGTTTTTTACATAGTTTTTCTAATTGGAATCTTTGTTTCCGGCATTAATATCTTACAAGCAGATGAAGTAACCCAATGGAAAGAATGTAAGGTAAGTGTTTCTAATGAAATACAAAAATACCAATATCCCAAAGCAATTTCATTGCTGGAAAACCTTATTAAAACTGTAAAAAATGAGGAGTTGCAAAAAGATATAAATGGGTATATAGAGGACATAAATGGAGAAATGACATTGTTCAAGAAAATGATAATGAGTTTAACAGATGATTCCAACCAAAAAAAGATAGTAATAAATGGCCGTGATATTCTGATAACCAAGGCAGATGAAGTCGGTATTGAAGGTAATGGTGACAGTGTTACCTGCACAAAACGTTGGGTTGATATTCCTCCTCAATCTATATTAGATTTATTTCCTCCTTCTTCTGATTTGATTGCATTGGAAGGTTTCTACATGGGTATCTGGTGTTATAATCATAATCTTCTGGCAAAAGGCGAGGAGAGATTAATTCTGTGGCTAAGTGCAAATTCTGATGAGAAATGGCGATTAGACAGATTCCTTTGCCGTTATAGGAATATCCCATTACCACCGGGTGGTTTTGTTGAATATCAGAGTCGATTGGTTACACCTGAAGAAAAATCTTACCTGGAGAAAGGGCTGGTTAATTATAATGGTAAATGGGTGACCTATGATGAAATGATGAAATCCAAGGGATTGGTAAAATGCATGGGCAGGTGGGTTACCCAGGCAGAAAAAGCAAAATTGGAGCCGGAAATTAAAGCATTAGAAGAAATCAGGAAAAAATACCCGCCTAAAGGTATAATTGATAAACCGGGCGCGGATGCGGAAGGGCTGCCGTGGGAAAAAGCCCGGACTAAAAAAACAGAGAATTATATCATCAAAACAAATCTCTCGGCTGATGCACTGGATGATATTTGTTTTATTATGGAATGTTTCCATTTCAAAGCCCAGCAAATATTTAAATTGAAAATAAAAGTTGTTCCATTGGAGGTCAATGTTTTTAAAAGTGAAGAAGAATACTGTGAACACGGTGGTGCCAGAGGCAGCGGGGGCGTGTTTTCAGGCGGCGGCGGAAGATCAGTATTAATAAAGACATTCTACCATGCAGCCCAACCAAATTCACCATACATCACCAGCTGTTCATTGATGCATGAGGGAACTCACGCCTTTGTTCAATTAGCCTGCGGTTCGTATGACTCTAACCCGCCAATGTGGATTAATGAGGGGTCAGCAACCAATTCTGAATCAAACAAATTTGATGGAAATGTACTCCAAACTAATCTCG
>JAZDFP010000222.1:0-3019 GCA_043807745.1 Planctomycetota bacterium | reverse complement strand
TATTCCCGTTTCCTCGATAATTATCTATTGAAATTAAAGCCTCAACATAACTATAATCATTTCTACCACTTTCTTTATTATAAACATATCTCGTAGAAATTCCGCATATACGAAGTAACGCAATTAATAAAGAACATTGATCCCACGCATTACCTCTTTTTGTTAAATAAGTTCCGTAAGCACCTTTCTGAGAACCAAAATACCAATCTTCATACTCCACATTCTCATACACCCAATTATAGATTTTGACAGGGTCGTATTCTAATTCCTTTGCTAATTCTTTTAATTCCGGAGTGAATTGACATTCTTTGGTCTCGGCTAAATATGCAGGGTCAATGTCTTCGGCGAACAAAGTGTGTGTGCTGAGTAAAAGGAAAATAAATATTAGTGGGATGATGATTTTCTTCATTTTTTTAAACGCAATTATTCATATAAAAACTTACCACGGTGCATCCCAATCTCCATTCCAGCCGTGAGGAATTATTGCCTCAAGGCATAAACCGGTTACATAGGCATCGCCGTTGTTCCAGCTTCCGTCGGGAGATTGCTGAGAAACGATGTAGTTTATCGCCTTGGTTTTTGCCGCTTCATCTAAAGGAATCCAAAACAAAACCGCCGCAGTATCAATCACCCCTTTACCAAAGGAACCGTCGGCGTTTTGCGCATCTAAAATCCACTGATATAAACTCTTATCGGTATAATTTTTGTAAGAACGTATCACATAATAAACCATCGAAGAAACAAAAATACTGGTATCTTTTCCTGGCACCCAGCCATAACGTCCATCCGAACTCCCTGCTACAGTGGAAAGCACAGGCGGATTGTCATTAGTGATAGTCTTATCATATTTTCCGCTCCATCCACCATAATAGCGAATCGCCTGACATCCCAAAGCAGTAGTTAAGGCATCGCTGGAATAGCGTTTTTGCACGCCCCAGCCATAAATCTCCACACCACCGCGTAAATCAGACTCACTTATCAGCCGATTGATTTCCTCATTCATGTTCTGGCGGTAGCGATATAACGTGATAATCTTCCTCGCTAAATAATCATTGTTATCGGCAAAATTGCCGCGCAGCCAGAATAATCCCCGGTAAACCCAGATATTCGGCTGTTTATTCCAGTAAACTGAGTATAACGCATTAAGTATTTGACTGGTGCTAAGCATACGTAATTCTTTCTTCTCTCCCCAGTAGCCTTGTGCGCTTTGATTAGCTTCAATCCAGGCTAAGCCGCGTTTAGCTACCTCTTTTCGGTCGGCAGGGGTTAATTGTGCCTCCACCTTCACGGAAACAAGCTCAGAAACTGGGCTCTCCATACCATCCTTATCTACGACACTTACTCCATACCAATAGGTTGTGCCACTTAACACATTAGTATCATAAAACAGATTCCCGGTTACCAGAGATGGAAAAATCCTCAATCGGCTGGCCGCGGGATATTTTCTTGTGTTACTGTCTTTAAGCAAATCTATTTCCTGGATGTTTAATGCCCGGTAAACATAGTATCCGTTAATCGGATTGGCCTGCGGCCATTGTAATTCCACTCTTTTTTCCGTCTCATTGTAAAACCCTTGCAGGCCAGATAACGCGGCAGGCAGTTCGTTAAAAAAATATGTCTCTGCTTTAACGCTGCTTCTGTTTCCCGCAGCATCAATCGCGAAAAACTGTAATCTGGTGGTTTTGTTAATCGCCGCCAATGCTGCTGAAACGCCTTTGACTGCCGTGGTATTGCTATTGCCTTCAATCGGCGGATAACCATCAGTAGAGTAATAAATCATTGCTTCTTCAGAACACTGCAATTGGACACTAACCGGCTCGAAAAATGTTCCTCCGATGACATCCGCGCTAATCTTGGGCACAGTAGAATCTACGTTGAAAGATATTTCTTCTAAAATAGTATTTCCCGCCTTATCCTCTAAATAAAGCCTGAATTTGTATTCTTTATCTACTGGCGTCTGAATGATAAATTGGATATTATTATCGGAAAGCTCGGATTGCGGGGTAATTTCACTTTCGTTCTCGTATGATAATTTAACTTTTGCTAAGTCAATGCCTGAGAGCGCATCGCCAAACACAATATTTAAGGTAAGCGGATTGCCTTGAGTAGGAACACTGCTTGCCTTAGCCGGCCAACTGCTGATGATCACCGGCGGTGTCTTATCTATGATAAACTTAATTGTCTGGGTTATACGGTTTGCCGCTTTATCTTCAGCAGTAACTTCAAGGGTATATTGCCCCTCTTTAGTTATACTTGTTCCGCTGACAAACGGCTCGCCGTTGAGCTTGATGCTTTGACTGACTAAATTATCATCACTAATCGTGATTACCGGCGTAACATCGGTATTCACGAAACTGTTATCGGCTGCTCCTGTGATGTTTATTTGTGGCGGAGCGGTATCCAGAATGATGGTGATTGTATCCCAGCCAGGATTGCCGGCGGTATCAGTTTCTTCGATCTTTACGGTGTTTGTGCCGGGAGTTAAGGTAATTGTCTTACTATTCTCACTCTTGGTTATGCCATCCTCTACGCTGTATTGGATAGTGATTTGCGCGGTGGAAACAACGCTGTTGTTTAGTGGAGAAGTTATCCGGACTACCGGCGGGGTTTTGTCTATGGTCCAACTTATCGTCTGACTGGCGCTATTGCCGGCCTTGTCTTTTGCCTCGACCGATAAATCATATGTCCCCTCAGCACTAATCATACTGCCACTGGTCCACGACTGATTATTCAAGGTAATCGTCTGCTCTAACAGATTATCATCACTTACCTTAATAACCGGGGTTACATCCTGATTATAGAAGCTGCCATTGACTACTCCGCTAATTTCAATCACCGGCACAGCTTTATCAATCACAAAACCCACTGTCTTTATTGACTCATTCTCAGCCTTATCTTTAGCCGCCACTTTAAGTGTGTATCCTCCATCATCAGCAATAACTGTCCCGGAAATAAACGGCTTTTCGTTAAGTGCTGTAGTTTGGCTATCAAGGTTAACATCAATAATATCCACGAAGGG
>JAZDFP010000221.1:0-2358 GCA_043807745.1 Planctomycetota bacterium | reverse complement strand
GCTGGGTCAGGAATAGATGAGCCAGCGGGGCATAGGTATAGTCATCAGGGAAAGAAGAGATATATTTACCGTTCTCAAAGAGATTGTATTGTTCGTTCAGACTGCCGATAGCGATGTTGGCATACTTGGAATCGGTTGATTTTACCAGCACCATATTTTTACCAGCCAGAGATTGCCATCTTTGCAGGATAGATTGGTTCTCTATTGATGCCGTAAATTCCAAGGTAATGATAAGATTGGAAGCAATCAGAATAAGAAAGATTATCAGGGGAATAGTTTTTTTAGCAGATGAGATTGAATAAATAATGGAAGCAATTGTTAATGATATAAAATTAGATGTAAGAATTATTCCGAAAACCGAGTAATGTTCGACTAAATAAAAGGTGAAAAGAACGCCTCCAATCAGACTGCCGATAGCTTCCCAGATATAAACCCAACTAATCTGTGATGCCCCCACACCAAATACTTTGGTGTAGGGGTATATTTTACAGGCAACAGGAAAAGCAATCCCGATAATAATGCTGAAAGGCATAACCGTAATAAAACTCATATAAACCGTTTCAAGGAATGGGATATGCTGTCCGATAGGAATATTGAGTATCAATCTGATTAGTCTGATGGAATAAATCTGGAATGGTAAAACGAGTGCGATTAATAACAATAGGATTGCCAGCAGGGGAGTAGGGAATTTAATTCTATCCGTAATAAACGAGGCGATAAATGCGCCGAGAGTAATACCCAGAAGCCACGCTGTAAAGATGATTCCCAGACAGAGTTCGTTACCGAAGAATATCACCATTAATTCACGGAAACAAAGAGTCTGGGTAATGATGGCAATGAAACCCAGCCAGATAAAAGTGATGATTAAGATAATATTTTTCATAATATTATTAGGATAATAAAAATATATAATTTGTATAGAAAGATATGCCTAGTTTTTAGACACGCTCAGTATCCCTCTAATACTGCAATTTGATCAGGCGAGTTCAATAAGAGGAACTACCTTGTTACCGTCTTGTATAGTGTTTACACTATAGGCTTTTCTTATCTCTGGATCCAAAAGGATATCATAAACTAAATCTCTCATGTGGAAGTACTTCTTAGATAATTTAACTCCTTTTTGTTCTGCAATCTCTAAAAGTCCTTTGACACCTTTTTCTTTCATAATTACAACGAGTGGATGGGAAGAATGGTCATAGTATCTTATCATCTCAGAAAGAGGTTGCTCTTTGGCATTGCCAATGACAAAGGTAGATGGTTCGATATGGACCAGACCTGAATCAACTATAAAGAAATCCCGTAGAATATTAGGCCATTTCTTTTCTATAGAGTCATCCACGAACTCAATGGCTTCGGCAAAAGTAGAAGGAATCTGATTTAACAGGGAAGAATCTACTAAATTTCTTGCTCTGCTGCTGATTCTAGTATGTTTGTTAGGCATTTTTACAATAGATTTAATAGCCCCTAAATCTAAACTTTCTATTTTCTTAATTATCTGTTTAGTAGTCTCGTTTAGAGAATTTTTTTCTTTAATATAAAAACACTTATCATCTATATGCTGATGAGAAATTCTGATGTACTCAAATCCTACTTCTTTTGCGGCCAAAAGTCCGTTACAGACACAATCAATAGGTACATATTCTTGATGGAACGCATCTGCACTAGTGAGAATAAAAGTGATTCCGTTTTCTTTTAATTGAGATAATCTTTTATAGGCAATATCAGGCGATTTTGCCCAAGAGAAATTGGTAAAAATACCCACTTTGTATCCTAAGCGGTGGGCAATATTAGCAATCTCAATTACTCTTTCAAAATATATAAGCGGCTCGCCTCCGGAGATACTTATCCTATCGGGTTTATCCACTTTGATTGCTTCCTTAAGATAAGTCTCGGCTTCTTGAACCGACATCAGACCTTCCCGCTCAGGACCTGCCTCCCAATCGCAATGTTTACATCTTGAAGTACATTTACGAGTAATTAAAAGACCAATCCAAATAGACATTTTATCTTTTATTCTGAATTCGTCATATCAAACCTGACGGACTCCTATCCTACGCTGCTCCGCAGCTACGGAGTAGCGAAGGACAGCATTTTAGAGTTTCAATACGGTTACTATAGAAAAAATCCTGTCTTTATCAAGAGAAATATTAAAGGACATTAATGTATTTTATAAATCCTTATTAACCCCATGCATAACTTCTACTCGGGTTACCCAAAGTAGTTAGTTATGTGCTGGTGGATTTATGTTAGCAAGACCGAATTAGGAAAATTAATAACATGATAATAATCATTAGAAGAAAAGGCAATGTCATTGCAATAAAATCTCGTGTTTCCATACTTATCAGTCTTAATTATATT
>JAZDFP010000220.1:0-21119 GCA_043807745.1 Planctomycetota bacterium | reverse complement strand
GGTAATTTCTATCGGATTACCTCTCGTTTGATTTGCAATGTCCTGTAATTGAGATAATTCTGATATGGTGCTTTCTAATATTTTGCCTTTTTCGGTTTCACCTGTTGCCTTAATAATTTTATCACCGTAAGAAAGTCCGATATCTGATAAGGACGAGTTATCTTTCGTTTCTCCGATTTCATTAGTAATAGAAGGAACAACACCGATATCTCCCCGCCCAGCCGGGTCAGAGGCAACAGAGACCATTCGAGTTATGGCTTCACTTGCCGATGGTTTATTTTCTCTTAATATAGTTAATTCTAAATTCTTACCTGCGGATGCTTTAATAATCTCAGTAAATTTATTCCATGATTTTATTGGAGAGTTATTCACGGTAACAATCCTATCACCCTTTTGGATACCGGCATTGGCAGCGGGTCTATCTTTTCTTGCTTCGGCTATTATCACGGGCATAATACCGTCAGAACCAATATTATACTGAGATTTGGTTAGTTCCTTTTTTGCCGGTATAGCAGTAATATTTTTAATTTCACCGTTAGGACTGCGGATTTTCATTGGGGTTGGTAGTCCGGTCCGCTGGGAAATTATAGATGAAATTTCTCCTGCTGATGAAGTAGATTCGCCATTGACTTCTAAAATCTCGTCATTCGGTTTCAGTCCGGCTTTTTCAGCGGCTGAGCCCGGCTGAATAGATTTAATCACATTACTTAACGGGAAAACCCCTAACCCGGCAGAACCATTGGCTACAATATCTATCATCATCTCTTTTTCATCGCGTTTCACTTTAAGTTTAAGAGGAGTTCCAGTTGAGATGCGGACAATCTCGCGCCGATAATCATTATGATTTTTGATGGGGTATTCTATCTCGTTTCCGTCAGCCGATGATTTAATGATAGATAAAATAATATCGCCTTTCTGGAGAGAACTATTCCATTCGCTTGAGCCGCGTTGGATTTCACCGACAGACGGAGCCATAAGATTTATTCCTATGAGATAACTGATAATACAAAGCGGGAAAGCGAGTATAAAATTCATTAATGCTCCGGCTATAAATACTTTCGCTCTGGTCAGAGGCGGTTTGGAAATAAATTCATCAGGTAGATTTTTTATGTCCGGCGAAGCAATATTATCTCCGGCAAGTTTAACAAAACCACCCAAAGGAAGTATAGAAAGCCGATATTCGGTATCGCCTTTTTTTGTTTTCCATATAGCAGGACCAAAGCCGATAGAGAAAATTTCTACTCTTATGCCGGAGCGTTTAGCCACAAGAAAATGTCCTAATTCGTGGATAAAAATAATGATTCCCAAACCAAATATCACCATTATGATGCCTTGCGTGGTGCTAAAAAATTCTGCCATTTATTACACTCCTTTAACTGGTCGTATGGAATTTCAAAGTTTGATAGAGATTGCTTCCCCCAATGTTCATCGGGGTCGCAATGACAATCGTTCGTAATGTCATTGCGAGGACTCCGACGTTACATCAAAAGGACGAAGCAATCCAATTTATTACCATTTTTAGTTGGCAATATTATTAATTTTTTCTCTTGCCCATCGGTCGGCTCGGGCAATGTTATCAAAAGTTACTTTAAGCGGTTTATGACTTCTGACCACCTGCGTAACCAACTTAGTAATGTCGGTAAAAGAGACTTTTTTCTGTAGGAATAATTTAACGGTTTCTTCATTAGCGGCATTAAGAACCGCTCCTGTTGTTCCACCGCGGCGAATGACTTCATAACCTAATAATAATGCCGGGAATTTTTTTGTGTCGGGCTTTAAAAATGTAAGTGATGTTTTGTCTCGATACAGTTTAGTAGATGATAAAAAATCCAACGGTTTTATTAATGACTTGATTCGTTTAGGATATGTTAGTGCATATTGTATGGGTAATCTCATATCAGGCTGGTTCATCTGGGCTACTACTGAGCCGTCAGTGAATTCAATCATTGCATGAATTATAGACTGGGGATGAATAACCACATCTATTTTTTCCGGTGGGATGCCGAATAAGTGATGCGCTTCAATAATTTCTAATGCTTTATTCATTAGTGTGGCGGAGTCTATAGTGATTTTTTTGCCCATTTTATAAGTAGGGTGATTAAGTGCTTGACCGGGAGTTACCCGCTTTAATTCTTTTTGAGGCATATTATAAAAAGGTCCGCCGGAGGCAGTAATGATAACTTTTTTTACATGGGAAATATTGGGGCAATTTGGATAGTGAACTAACTGGAATAAACCACTATGTTCACTGTCAACGGGAATAACCTTTTTGAAACCATTAAGGATTCTCAAAAGTTCCCCGGCGATTACTAAAGATTCTTTGTTTGCTAAGGCAACAGTTTTATGGGCTTTTATTGCCCAGAGAGTTGGATATAGTCCATCTGCCCCGGAAATAGATGATATTACAATATCTACATCACGAGCTGAAACTATTTTTTTTACTTCTTTGTTTCCATAAAGAAGAGTGGTGTGGCTATATTTCCTGCTTGATAAAATTCTTTTTAAGGTATTATAAGCAGAATAATCGTTTAACACTACGGTTTGCGGTTTACATTGTTTTATCTGTTTTAAGGTAACCTGCCAGTTAGAATTATTTACAAGTGCTTTAATGCGGAAATGAGAATCGTTATCGGAATTTTTATTGATGTTTTTGATTACTGATAAAGCATTTTGACCAATAGAGCCCGATGCCCCAAGGATGACTATATTTTTCATAAGATAATTTGATAGGCTCTTACATCTTTTTCTTTGCCCTTAAGTTGAATTAAGCCTAAATCCTTGGCTTGGATGCCGTAAGATTGAACATTTTTATAAGTCTGCTCACCGATGACAATTTGATTGGCAGAACCGAACTGATTAAGACGACTGGCAATATTAACAGTATCACCAAGAATGGTATACTCAATACGCTTTTTAGAGCCGATATTACCGGCTATAACGATGCCTGTATTAATACCAATACGAATATTATATAGATTTGATTGAGAAGAAAGAGCTTGTATAATCTTCATAGCGCATCTGGTAGCATTAATAGCATGGTCTTTCAATTCAACCGGTGCACCGAATATCGCCATAATAGCATCGCCGATATATTTATTAACGCTGCCTTTATGTTCGAATACAATATGAGTTGCGGTCTCAAAAAACTCATTTAACATTTGGGCGATTTCGGCTGGCGGCATTTTTTCAGATAAGGTTGTGAAATTCTGAACATCAGCGAATAAAACAGTTATTTCTTTTTCTTCCGCAGGAAAATCGACACCGCCTTTTGAAACAATCAATTCTACAATATCAGGTGAGTGGTAACGTTCCAAATTACTGCGTAAAAGAGCTTCTCTATGTAAGTTGTTATAGAGTTCATCTTGTTTGATTCTAATAGCGATTTGATTAGCAATAGCGTTTAATAAATTGATATCATCGTTAGTATAGCAGTGGGATTGGATTTGATTGTCAATATAGATGACGCCGAAGATATCCTGTTTTTCCCAAAGGGGAACACAGAGAGCTGAGCGTATCTTTTGCTGGGCAATTGACATACCTTCAGTAAATCTCGAATCAGCCATAGCATCAGTGGTAATAATAGAAACTTTATCTTGTATTACTTTATTGATAATAGTATGAGATACGATAATGTGTTCTTGTAAATTTTTCTGTGAACGGGTGCGGCTGAGTCGTGGTATAACTTTGCCGTTAGCCTTGTCAATAAGCATGATTACGCCTCGTTCGGCTTTGAGGAAATCAAAGATAGAATACATCGCGATATCTAAAACTTCATCCAGTGTAGTGGCAGAAGTAACGGCCTTGCCTAATTGATATAGAATAAAGAATTTCTTGCTATCCTTTTTTTCCTCTAATCCGATAGTATAATGAGCTGCTGCCAATGATTGCCCTGTATTTTGCAATTCTTGCATATTTAAACGATATTCTAAAGGGATTTCATTAATACCTTTAATAATATCGCTGCTTAGTTCACGGTATTGCTCGGAAGAAGCGGCGTATTTAAAAATTATCGTTGTTATCCCGATGTGAATCTCATCATTATCGTGCAAGAATGCAGAGGTAATATTCCTGTCATTGAGAATAGTGCCATTAGAACTACTCAGGTCATTAATTAAATATTGTTCCTCATCTTTTTTTATCTCACAGTGGTGACGTGATGCTAAATTATCAGGAATTTCCAAATCATTACCAATTCCGCGGCCAATAACGATGCGTGATTTAGTAACAGAGAATTCCTTTATGATTTTATTATTTTGTTTTACTATTAAAATTGGCATAAAATATATTATAAATTATAAATTTCCATAAGTCAACAACAACAGTAGAGTTTCATAAATATTTGACAAAATGGATATTATAATATATAAATCTTTATCATATATTTATGATGAAAAGTAATGTAAAAACTTTATCGTTTCAATTTCGTCGCATTTCCCATATTCTGTTCTTTTGCCTCATTATTATTGGCTTTTGGTTATTGGTTATCGGTTGTTTCAGTTCATATTTTGACAACGAATCAACTCCTATAGGAGGAGAAGAAATCAATATGCTTTCTTTTAAGATGATAAAGACAGCCAATAACAATATTATTGGTTATTTAGAAGAAACAGAAAGTATTTTATCCGATAAGGGGAAAGAAAAAACAACAAAAATATATTATGTTTATAATATAGATTTCGTTCGTGTAGGATTTATAACGGAACGCGGAACGGTTTCAGCCTATCAATATACAAAAGAAGGAACGGTGACCCAAATAGCAAAAAGTGAAAGTTATGCCATTGATTCTGCTGCTAAGAAACTTCTATCCTACGAGGGAGCAATTTATTATGATGATTTTGAACCAGCACCACCGTGGCATGACAGGTATTAAACAAATCTATATTAGCAATTCTTTAATCTGGATAAAGAGAATTTTCATTTACCTAAAACTTGGCGGCTAATAATAATTCTCTGAATTTCTGATGTTCCTTCACCTATTTCACAAAGTTTAGCGTCACGATAATAGCGCTCCACTTCATATTCTGTCGTATACCCATAGCCTCCTAAAATCTGTATGGCGTTTTTAGTCACTCTCATAGCGACTTCTGAAGCAAATAACTTAGCCATAGCTGATTCCTTGACAAACGGTAATTTCTTATCGACTTTTATGGCAGCGTCATAAATCAAAAGCCGCGCCGCGGCTATTTCTGTTCCCATATCCGCAATCATATGCTGAATCGCTTGAAAATTACTAATGAGTTGCCCGAATTGCTTTCTTTGTTTTACATAATTAGTGGTTTTATCAAAAGCTCCTTGTGCTAAACCTAATGCTAATGCGCCAATGGAAATACGACCTTCATCAAGGGTTTTCATTAAATATTTGAAACCAGCGCCTTTTTCCCCTAACAGATTTTCTTTAGGGATTAAGCAATCCTCAAAAACCAGTTCTCCTGTATCAGAAGCCCTTAAACCGAGTTTATCTTCAGCTTTAGTATTAGAAAACCCTTTCGTACCTCGTTCTACGATAAAAAGACTGATAGCGTCACCAAGTTTTGCTGCAACTATCAAGATATCAGCTACATTAGCATTAGTGATAAACATTTTAGTTCCATTCAATAAATAACCGTCTTTAGTCTCTTTAACTACAGTTTTAATGCCGTGAACATCAGAACCGGCTTCCGGTTCAGTGATTCCCAAAGCTCCCAATTTTTCACCTTTAGCCAGAGGCACGAGATATTTACGTTTCTGTTCTTCATTACCAAAGAGATAAATCGGATTAGAGCCTAATGAGACATGTGCAGCCAGAGTTATGGCGGTTGAACCGCATGCCCGGGCCAATTCTTCAACGGCGAGAATATAGCTTAATTTACCAGCGCCAGCACCTCCATATTTTTCCGGGAAGGGGATTCCCATTAAGGATAATTCAGCCATTTTACGAATATTTTCCCATGGGAATTCTTTGGTTTGGTCAAGTTGTTTTGCTATTGGCGCTACACATTCAGTAGCAAATTCGCGGACTGTATGTTGAATCAGTTCTTGTTCTTCAGTTAACATTGTATTAATTTAAATATCCTTTCATTATGGTACAAATTTATTGTTAAGGGTAAATCTTATACAGCATCCTCGGGAATGGAATACATTCACGGATATGTTCCCGGCCGCATATCCAGTTAACGACTCGTTCTACACCTAATCCGAAACCGCCGTGCGGAACAGAACCATATCTTCTTAAATCAAGATACCACTCATAGGCATTCTTGGGCAATTTATGCTCCGCTATTTTCGTCTCTAATATTTTTAAACTATCCTCACGTTGTCCACCGCCGATAATCTCGCCGTAACCTTCGGGAGCAATCATATCAACACACAAGGCATAATCCGGGTTCACCGGGTCGGCCTTCATATAGAATGCCTTGACCTTCATCGGGAAATGGTGTATCAGGACCGGTTTATCAAATCGTTGACCGATAAATTCCTCTTCAGGAGCACCCAAATCATTTCCTCTTTCAAACGGATGCTTCTCTTTTTCAAACAAATCAACTATTTCATTATATGACACTCTCGGTAATGGCGGAATGATTTTTTCTAACGGTTTGGTATCCCTTTCTAATATTTTTAATTGTTCCTGGCATTTTTCTATAACACGTTGAATGATATAGCAAGTTAATCCCTCTGCCAAATCCATAACATCATTTAATTCACCATAGGCAATTTCCGGTTCAACCATCCAGAATTCAGTAAGGTGCTTGCGGGTCTTGGATTTCTCTGCTCTAAAAGTTGGACCGAAGCAGTAAACCTTACCCAGAGCCATTGCCGCCGCTTCCATATAAAGTTGTCCGCTTTGTGAAAGATATGCCTTATCGTCGAAATAAGTTACTTCAAAAAGCGTGGTTGTGCCTTCACAAGCAGAAGGCGTTAAGATAGGAGCATCAACCAAAACAAATCCTTTATTATCAAAGAAGTCACGGATAGCGCGGATGATTTCAGCACGGCAAATAAGCAAAGCAGATTGCTTGCGGGAGCGCAACCAAAGATGTCTTTGCTCCATCAAGAACCCAACGCCGTGAGATTGAAGCGCGATAGGATACGGTTCGGCTAAATGGATAATTTTGACTTCGGAAACGGTTAATTCCACGCCGCCCGGGGCACGCTTATCATCACGCACTGCGCCGGTTATCATCAATGATGATTCCTGGGTAATTTTGTCATATTGGGAAAATAACTCTTTGCCCACATCCTTTTCCGAGATGATACCCTGGACGATGCCGGTCCCATCACGGACCTGCATAAACATAATCTTTCCGCTGGAGCGGTTATTGTATAACCACCCCTTAATCGTAACGGTTTTGCCGATATGTCCTTTTAATTCAGAAATATATGGCATATCTTTAACTAATTCACACCTCTTATTACTTTTTCATAAGGGAAAGAAACCTATATATTTAATAAATCATCTATTTCTAAGTAGAGCAAGATAAATCAATGGTTTTTATTTGACCACCGATAGGGTAATATTATAATTAAATACACTATCAAGAAAATAGTAAGCAGATTAAGCGTATTTTACTGATTTAGCAGATAAAAATATCTGCTTAATCCGCCTTATCAGATAAATCAACTTACTAATATAATTTCCTATAATATATGCAAAAGATAATATATCTGGATAATTCAGCCACCACTAAGGTTCATTCGTCAGTGATAGAAGCGATGAAACCTTTTTGGGATGATTATTATGCTAATCCTTCAAGTTTGCATCAGAAGGGTAGAGAAGTCCGTGAGACAATAGAGAAAGCCAGAGAACAGATAGCCCGATTGCTTGGTGCCGACCCCAAAGAGATTATTTTTACCAGTGGTGGAACAGAATCTGATAATCTCGCCCTTTTCGGCACTGCTTTTGCAAACCGTTCCAAGGGTAATCATATTATTACTTCCCAGATTGAACATCATGCTGTCCTTAATACCTGCCATCAGTTAGAGAAACAGGGTTTTGAGGTTACTTATCTGCCTGTGGATAGTTATGGATGTGTGATGATTAAGGAATTGGAGAAGTCTTTGCGTAAAGAAACCATTCTTGTTTCCATAATGCATTCTAATAATGAAGTGGGAACAATACAGCCAATAGAAGAGATTGCGGAAATATGCGGTTCCAAAGGAGTGATATTACACACTGATGCAGTTCAATCTATTGGTAAGGTCAGATTTGATTTAGGTAAGAACAAACTGAATTTGTTATCAATGTCGGCTCATAAGATTTATGGTCCCAAAGGAGTAGGAGTATTATATATTCGTAAGGGGACTAAAATTACACCGCTTCAGTATGGAGGACACCACGAGTTTCGCCGCAGGGCAGGCACGGAAAATACGGCAGGTATGATTGGTTGCGCCAAGGCATTGGAACTCGTTTATGCCGATATGGAAACAACGAATAAAAGAATGGCGGAATTGAGGAATAGACTTCAAGAGTTTATTGTAGGTAATATTCCGGAAGTTAAGATTAACGGTCATCTGGAGAAAAGACTTCCTCATCTCTTAAATATATCTTTTTACTATGTGGAAGGTGAATCCATTCTGCTTAATCTGGATAGTTATGGTATCTGTGTCTCTTCTGGTTCGGCTTGCACCTCTGAGAGTTTGGAGCCTTCTCATGTGTTAGCAGCAATGGATGTGCCAACCGAAATTACGCACGGTTCTATAAGATTTTCTTTAGGTAGGGAGACTACAAAAGAAGAGATAGATTTTACCGGTAAAACTCTGGTCAAGATAATTCAGCGGCTCAGGGAAATGTCGCCACTGTATAAACAGAAGTCAAAAGTAAAATGATGATTTATGATGTTGTAATAATTGGCGGCGGACCGGCCGGCTTAACCGCGGGCATTTATGCCTCACGGGCACTGATGAAAACAATCCTCTTAGAAAAAATAGCTCCCGGTGGATTAGTAATCACCACCGACAGAGTAGAGAACTATCCAGGATTCTCTGATGGCATTGCTGGTTATGGACTGATGCAGGAAATGGAGAAACAGGCGATAAAGTTTGGATTAGAGATATTATCCGGAGAACTGATAATGATTAGTGAAGAAAATAAAGTCTTTAACATTAAGACAGCATCACAGAATTATAAGGCATTAAGTGTAATTATTGCAGCCGGAGGAACCCATCGGAAGTTAGGAATAGAAGGTGAGGGTTTATTTCTGGGGCGTGGAGTTTCTTATTGTGGGACCTGTGATGGACCTTTGTTTAAGGATAAAGAAGTCGTAGTGGTTGGTGGTGGTGATACGGCGGTAGAAGAAGCGTTATTTTTAACCAGATTCGTTAAGAAGATATATTTAGTCCACCGGCGGGACCGTTTACGCGCCAGTGCCATTTTACAAGAACGCGCCAAGGCAAATAACAAAATAGAGTTCGTTTGGAACTCTGTTGTTAGCAGGATTTATGGTAAGACCAAAATAGAGAAGATTACCATTAAAAACCTTATTGATAACAAAGAGAGCGAGTTGAATATTGATGGGGTATTTGTCTTTATCGGTTTTGAACCCAATACGGCATTCTTGAAAGGTTTTATAGATTTAGATGAGAATAGTTATGTCGTTACTGATTCAGAGATGAGAACTTCTCGTGAGGGAGTATTTGCCGCAGGTGATGTCCGCAGTAAAACCTTGCGGCAGATTATCACGGCTTGTAGTGATGGTGCCCATGCCGCGGTTTCGGCTCAACATTTCGTAGAGCAATTTAAATATAGAGCATAATGCATAACGCCTTATATTATCACTCTTTAGAAAACAAGAAAGTTCAGTGTTGTCTCTGTCCGCATAATTGTGTTATGCAGGATGGTAAAACCGGTATCTGCCGTCAGCGTAAGAATATAGATGGCGTTTTATATTCTATGAATTATGGCCAGGTGGTTTCGGTTAATCTTGACCCGATGGAGAAAAAACCTCTCTATCATTTCTATCCCGGAGAGAAGATTTTATCAATAGGAACAAATGGGTGTAACTTAAGTTGTCAATTCTGCCAGAACTGGTCAATTTCCCAGCAAGATAGTCCAACCAATGAACTTGCACCAGATGAGGTAATAAAACTGGCTTCTCAATATAAGACCAAATTTATTGCTTATACTTATAACGAGCCTTTTATCTGGTATGAATATGTATTGAATGTGGCTAAATTAGCCACAGAAAAAGGATTGATGAATGTTTTAGTAACGAATGGTTATATTAACCGGGAGCCTTTAATGGAATTACTGCCTTATATATCCGCGATGAATATAGATGTCAAAAGTATTAAGGAGGATTTTTATCACAGGCTATGTAAGGCAAGATTAGAGCCAATACTTGAGGTTGCTAAAATCTCACGAGAGAATAAAATACATATAGAAATAACCAATTTAGTAATACCTCAAGAGAACGATAAATCGGCTGAATTTGAGGAACTTGCTAAATGGATTGCAGATAACTTAGGTAAAGATACACCTTTACATCTTTCAGCATATTTTCCTTCGTATAGATTAAATAGACCACCAACATCGGTAGAAACACTCATTTCTGCTTACCATATTACTAAGAAACACCTATATTTTGTCTATATTGGTAATGTTGCAGGGATTAAAGAAGGACATAATACTATTTGTTATAAGTGTGGTAATAAACTAATAGAACGAAAAGGATATGAGGCAACATCAGCTACTTTATTAACTCCAGATGGACACTGTAAACACTGTGGGAGTAATAATAATCTTATTATGGATATATAAACAAAATAGGTGGTGCAAAACTTACACCCCCTCGTGATGCACACTATATCTTTATAATCTTCTCTCTTAACCCCGATTATTCATAAATCTCTGCCTTGACAGGCAGAGTGTCAGATTCAAGGTAATCGGGATAATCCGCCTTAATGCTTTCGCCCTTATTTCATAAGGGCTGCAAGCATAACGGTCATAATTCACATAAATTTGTGAATTATTCGGGTTAAGCAGAAACTGAATCTTTTATTCTTTTGAACCGTATAACCATTAATAACAGCAATAGCCCGGCTATTAATATTAAAGTTGGGTATTTTATAACATATACGAACGGTGTTAATGCAATCCTGACTACAGATGCCTTAAATGGCGATGTCTTGAGATAATCAGCAATTCCAGGGCTGACTTTATAATACCACTTAACAAATTTATTACCCAATGTATTAGTTAAAAGATATTTGTCTCTAAAATTCTTTAATGTCATAACATTGGGATGTGTAGGACTGCCATAGACCACTGTAGCAATAAAACAACTTCCCAATTCTTTTGTAAAGGCATCTGATGGTGCGAATGGATCTCCGCTACTACCTGTAGGTATTTCCTTGGGTGACTCTTGGGGAGAAGGAGGTAGTGGTGTGTATCCACCAAAAAGGTCCGTAGTAATCCTTGTAACGAAAATATCAGAATATACAGTTACACCAGGATTAGAATTAAAAGAAATATCAAAAGCTGTATCAGTGCCAGAAATCGGCCAGACAGGATAACCAATAGAATCATAAGATGGAATCCCTTCCCCTGAAGTTGTTTGTCCTGTAATTAGGATATTACCATTTCTATCAGTTCTAATACATCTGGCTATGTCGGTTCCTGACCCGCCGATATAAGTAGATGCATTAAGAGATGAAAGGGTTTCATTAAATACGGAAATACATCCATCAGTGTTACCATTATTAATAGGACCAAAACAGCCGTCGGTTGTTGGATAACCTCCTGATTCAGTTAAGCCGCATATATAAATATCGGTATTAACGCTACCTTGACAAATAGAATATGCCTCGTCAGTCTGTTCTCCGCCGATCCAGGTAGAATTGATAAGAGTAGATAGAGTGTTATTAAATCTTGATACAAAGATGTCCCACACACCATTACCAGGAGGATTACCAGAGTTATAGGCATTTGGGGTAACCGGGAAATTAATTGATGAACTGGTTACACCACATACATAGACAGTATTCAATCCCTGACGTCCGACTACAATATCTGTTGCAATTTCTCCTCCGTTGGTTCCACCTAAGAAAGTAGAAGCAAGAAGTGTTGAAAGATTATTGTTAAATTTACTAACAAAAGCATAAGAAAGCCCGCCTCCTCCCCTACCATTTAAATATGCTTCTTGCGTAGTAGGGAAATTTTGGCTAATAGCATAACCGCAAACAAAAACATTATTTTCATAGTCTATAGCAACACCAAAAGCCTCATCATTTGAAAATCCTCCAATAAAGGTCCCATCAAAATAAAAACCACTCGGGTCACTCGGTGTCCATCCGGAAAGATTATTATTGAGTTTGACTACAAATGCATCTCGACCACCGGAATTATTCGGAAATCTACCATCAGCAGGAAGTACACCGTTGTTAATTGTACCACATATAAAAACATTATTAAAAGTATCAATAGCAATATCACGAGCCTGTTCGGGATCGTCCCAAACGCCGGTAGACCGACCTCCTATATAAGTTCCTGCCAGAAGTCTGGTTAGACTATTATTGAGTTTGATAACACAAGCATCTTCATAATTTCTCGGGAAAGGAAAAACTGGGCGCTCCTGATATTCGTTATAAGAAGTATCAAAAGCAGAAGCATTTGGTTTATCAGTTGCCGTCGGGAAGTCAGTACAAGTAGTATATCCTGCCACAAATACATTTTGATTAACAGTATTATCTATTGCTATACAAAAACCTCTATCTTCAGCTGGTGCTGTAGGCTCATAAGGGCGGGATCCTCCAACAAATGTAGAGGCTAACAAAACAGACAATGTTGGATTAAATTTGGATACAACTATATGGTAGCCACCCAGGCTCCAAGTAGGATTATAAGGCAGTGACCCTCCTTCCCCAGCAACCGGATAATCAGCCGAGAAAGAATAACCGGTAACAAAAATATTGCCGGCTGAATCAACGGCTACACCCTGCCCAACATCTGGAAATGTCCCTCCAATGTATGTTGATGATAAAATCGGGTCAATAACCAAAGGGATAGATTTATCATAATTACCGACAGTAAATCCATAAGTGGTTTTATTTATTAACCGATACGAAACTTCAATATTTTTTCTTATACCATCTATTTCTTGATAGGCAATCGGCTGAGTGAAATTAATACCGGAATCATTTTCGTCTGACCGGTCGTAACCAAGTCGGCATACTTCAAGCTCCCCGGAATTTGATAACGATAATTCTTTTATGTTTTCCATAGAAAATTGTATGGATTTGACATCCCCATTTGGATTAATAATAAAAAGTTTTTCAATGTTTTTTTGGTTTGCTTTAAGATTGAGAGTAATACCTTCCCAAACCTCGCCCAAGGTGATGAGTTTATATGTTTGGATATTTGTCCGCCAATTTTCCGGTTTGTCTCCGAGGAAAAAGTTAACCACAGTCGGAGATAGTTCTAAACCAGTTACTTCTCCCGACGGAATTTGTCGGGATCTGACAGGAGTTTCTTTCAGATAATAAAATCCAGCGGAAAGAGGCAATGAGCCATCTGACTGAATATAATCATCGGCTCCGAGATAATCTTTCCGAGTAATAATGTTATAAACGAATTCGCCCTTATCTGTAATGAATACACTACCGTTAATGACTTTTGTATAGAACTTGACTTCTGGTGTTTGTATCTGTCCTTCGTTTCTAATAAAAGGTATTTGAGTAGATGATGTATTAGATGATAATTCTTTCTTTGCTTTAATAGCAGCAGGGGAATTATCCGCCGACCACAAGTTTATTCCGCAACTCAAAATGAATCCAACCAGCACTAAAATAATGAATCGTTTCATAAGTTATCTCCTTCTTTTATATGGTATTATTTTTAATGTATATTGTCGTTATTTTCTTTCTGGAATGTAATATAACTATGATTGATAAAATTATTAAAAAGATACCTATAGAAATAGGGTATCTTAATGAATAAACAAATGGTGAAAGACATAATCTACATATAATTGCAAGTAAAGTAGAGTGTTTGATATGTTCTGCAATACCAGGACTAACTTTATAATACCATTTAACAAATTTACTACCCAATGTATTAGTTAAAAGATATTTATCTCTGAAATTCCGTAATGTTACAACATTAGGATGCATAGGACTACCATAAACCGCTGTAGCAATAAAACAGGTTCCCAATTCTTTTGTAAAGGCATCTGCTGGTGCGAATGGGTCTCCACTGCTGCCAGCATCATCGGTAGAAGTAATAACAGGTTCAGGTCCAGGTCTCCATCCAGCGGTAGTAAATCTTGCAAGATTTGACCAAGAAATTCTTGTGAAAGTAATCGGGTCAACGTAATAATCATCAACTGATACAACTTGCCAATCATAGGTGGTACCTTCCTCAAATGTTTCTGGTGCAGGTAGATAACTTGTAAGAGCACCAGAATATATTTCTACTTGTGGGGAATATACTGAAGATAAATAAACTGCATATCTTATTGTTGAACCAGCGTTAGATGGTGGATCCCATTGTAAGACTGAAGGTATTATTTGGTCAATGGCTCCATTTGATGGAGAACGAATGGTTGCTTGTGTTAAGCTTGTTGGTAGTACAGCGGTTATTGGTATTGATAATGGGAGCCTTCCTAAATCTGGCATCATTCGGCCAATAAAGGTATCACTCGCACCACCATTAGAAACGGTACCATTGTAGTTACTGTCATAAGGAACGGGTCTATTGGGGTCAAGTGGATTGACAAGAGGAAAATCTGATGAATTTGTAGAACCAACAAATGTAACAACCGTTACAGCACCAGCAAGAGGTGCGGTATCTATAATTATTCCTGCACCGTTAATAAATAAATCTGGATTTGGTGAGTTTAATTCACTACCGCTACCACCTATATATGTAGAAGCCTCAAGGTTAAAGGTATTGCTATCTAATCGTGTAATAAAGGCATCTGAACTTCCACTGAGAGTAGTACTATAGGGCGGGAGAATAGCAGGAGAAGTAGGAAAATCCATGGAAGAAGTATATCCGTATAAGAAGACTTGTCCTGGTCCTACTGTTCCAGACAAAATAAGTGCATATCCTACATCACGATTACTCCCTCCAATAAATCTTGATGCTAAAGTATTAGTCAACCCGGAGTTGAATTTAGTAATGAAAACATCTCCTGCTCCACTATAAGTTGACAGAGCGGTGCAACTAACGGGAAAATCAGATGATTGTGTTTCACCAATTACATAGATATTATTAACTGAGTCTGTTGCAATTGCATAAGCTACATCCAAACCGGTTCCTCCTATTAATGTAGAATTTATAATGGATGTTAATCCATTAGAAAATCTGGTAATAAAGGCATCTGAGTTTCCAGATAAAGAAGCGCGATAAGTATCGGTGGTAGTTGGAAAATCAGACGAGAAAGTGTTGCCCGTTACTATAATATTTCGGGCAGTATCGGCGACTGCTAATCCATGACAAAAATCATTTGATAAACCTCCGACATAAGAACAAGCAAACCCAGCAGTGGTAAGACCATTATTAAATCTGGCTATAAATCCGTCATAACCGCCTCCGAACGTAGTATCAGCTCCGCGTGTGGCTGGGAAAGTAGAATTCCCAGCTATACCGGCTACAAAAACAATATTATTGTCCACTTTAATGGCACAACCGTAATCATTGCCTGTGCCGCCTAAATAAGTAAATGCGTTAAGTGTAGTGATATTGTAATTTGGACTACCATTTGTGCTTAATCTTGCAACAAAAACATCAGTGCCTCCATTGAAACTCGAATCATAAATTCCCGCTGCGGTCGCGACCCCGTTAATAGTAGTATCCTGCAATGTGTCAGGAGGTAATCTGCCCGTGGCTATAATATTATTAGTAGTCCCGGTAACATAGATATTTTGAGCAGTATCAAGTGCTATCGCAGCACCGAATTCTGATGCGTAACTTGAACCTAAATATGTTGAAGACCAAACAGTTGTTAAACCCGGACTAAATTCAGAAATAAATACGTCATATAAAAGATAAGCGGTATAGTTAAGAGAGGGTTGAAAGGTAGGAGCTATCGTGCCAGGATAAGGGATATTGAATGAATTGGTATAACCAACGGTAAATACGAAACCTAAATTATCCCTAATAACACCGGTGCAGACATCTTCACCGTTGCCACCGCAATATGTTGATAATAAAAGAGGATCAATAATCAAAGGGACAGAATGGTCATAATTGCCGATTTTAAATCCATAAGTTGAATCATCTATTATAAGATAAGAAACGTCAATATATTTTCTTATGACGTCATTCCCACCTGACCGGCCGTCAGTTCGGGCAGGTATGTCCTGATAAGCAATGGGCCTGGTAAATTTGGTATTTCCTTGTGAGGCTATTAGTTCAAGATCTCCGGATTCTTTTAATGATAATGTTTTTATTCCTTCAACAGCAAATCTAATAGAGTCCACATTCCCGTCTGGATGAACTACAAAAAGTTTTTCTATATTTTTCTGATTTGCCTTTAAGTTAAAAGTAATGCCTTCCCAGATATCTCCTAAGGTGATTAGATTATAAGTAGAGATATTAGTTCGCCAATCTTCTTTTGGTCCTACAAAGGAATTAATAACAGTTTCAGCACGCTCTAATCCTTCAACATTAATCCCTGTATTCTGTGTATTAAGCGGTTTTTCTTTTATAAAAAATGCGAGTGGCTGAGGAGAACCATTAGGAAACAGCACGGTATCGGCACCGATATAATCTCTTGGATAAAGCACATTATAAATTAATTCGCCCTTATCAGTAATAAAAACATTACCAACAAGAGTTTTGGTATAAAACTTAACTTCTTGAGATTTTACCTGCCCTTCATTTTTAATGAATGGGATTTGTAAGGAAGAAATATTTTTTATTTCATCTGGTTCCAATCGGAGTTTGGATTCATCAGAAGTATTAGACTGATTGCTTGATTGGCTTGGTAATTGTGGTGAACACTTATCTATTATTTCAGCGTTTAAAAAAGTAACTGTAGAAATGATAACCAATCCTATGATTAAAACAATATTTTTCATAATATACATAACCCTCTTTCTTACAAAGTTAAGGTGATTTTTGATATTATATATCTATTCTCCATGTATAATATACCCTCTTCAAAAGAGGTTGTCAAGGAAAACTTAATATAATTTATCAATTTATAATTCAGACTATCTGAAAAGTTATAGCCTCCACTATTCCATTTAGATGATATTATACGATATTTAAGCATAAATTAAATCAAGAACTTTTTGAACAGTCTGCTTGGTTTTATCCTCTAACTCTTTTATGAATTCGCTAAGACGAAGGCGATGTCTCTCAGGTATCTGGTCAATATGTAGTCCTAATGAGATAGTGCCATTGTTATTAATACATCGCACCGAACAAAGCATATGAATTCTTTCTAAGATACCTTGCTCAATGAATAAAATAACTTGGAATGGTTTAAGCGGTAGATTTCGGCTTGGTATCTCTATATCCGAAACCAATATTTCTGACGGGCTGATATTGTCGACCCGTGCAGAACCTTCTTCTATAATTTAACCTTCAGGTACACTAATTAATACAAATCTAACGGGAATATCAAAATCCCATCCCCGCCTGACCGGATATCCAGTCGGGCAGGTGTAACATCTCCGTCGTTCAGCCATCCTTCTCTGTTCCGAAGCTACAGAGTGGCGTAGGACAGCTTGAGTTTTGTTACAAATTTGTGTTGTATTCATAAAGACCTTATCCTAAAATAGATAGATAGTTTTATCTGATAAAACTATTCACTTCTTAATTAAATAGATAGCAAATCCTGTGCCAATTAATGTATAAAAATGATAAATTCTTTAACTGCTTTGTTAATAAGAGGTTATGAATAGAGGATTTGATTGATGAATGTTTAGTGTTACGTATAAATCACGATAAACAGTGAAAATCACGATTTATCGCTAAATATTATCTTTGTCTAAGTCATACTTCTTGATTTTACTGTTCAAGGTACTCCAAGGTATGTTAAGAGAACGTGAGGCAGATGCTTTGCTCCCCTTTGATTCTTTTAAGGTTTGTATTATTAATTCTTTCTCTATGCGGTACATTATCTCTTCAAGACCCTTTCCTTTAAAATCTTTCCATATTTCCATTGATGCAGGTTTGATTATAGGTTCTTTTATCTCCCGAGAGAGTAAGTTAGGAGTGATAATTTTTTCAGCCAATGTCGCGGCACGTATGATTTCACTGTTTAATTCTCTGACATTACCAGGCCAGTCATAATCCGTTAATAACCTTAATGCCTCATTGTCTATCTCTAATTTCTTGCCTTTATCCTGTTGGATAATTCTTAAGAAATGACTAATTAATAAAAAGATATCCTCTTTTCTTTCACGCAACGCTGGCAGGTTGATATTAAAACCCTGAAGTCTATAGTAAAGGTCTTCTCGGAATTTGTCTTGTTTCATCAAAATCTTAAGGTCTTTATTAGTGGCTGAAATGATACGGACATCAACTTTGGTAACCTTTTCATCCCCAACCAGTTTGATTTCACCATTTTCAATTACCCGGAGAAGTTTAGCCTGCATCCCTATACTCATATCCCCAATTTCATCAAGGAAGAGCGTTCCATAATTAGCCTGTTCAAAAAGTCCCCGTTTATCATTAATCGCACCGGTAAAGGCGCCTTTAATATGACCAAAGAGCTCTGATTCCAGGAGTGATTCACTGAGTGCGGCGCAATTTTGAGTAACAAATGGTTTATCTTTCCGTGGACTATTATAGTGGATTGCTCTTGCGACTAATTCCTTACCGGTTCCCGTTTCACCCTGGATAAGAACCGAACTATCACTTGGAGTAACAATTTCCAGGAGATGAAAAATATCTTGCATCGGTTTACTTTTGCCGATAATATTGGCAAACTGATATTTCTCATAAAGTGCTTTTTCCAATTCACCAATCCGCTTTTTATATTCCTCGTTTTCTATTGCAGCCTTAACAACCTCTTCTATGAAAGCATTTAGGAGTTTAACCATTATCTCAAGAAGTTCTTTAGAAATAGGGGTAATCTCAAAATAGGCCTTTTTAAGACGTTCTAAATCTACCCCGGTCTCCTTTACCCGCTCGGCAATCTGTTGCCATTCAGTCTCGTTCGGTTCATGAAGAAGGAATCCTCCAAATAGAGAAATACAACCACAATATTTATTATCGATGATTATGGGAATAGTCACCTCGGTCAAACCTGCATGACAAGTGCAAATATAGGTTTTAAGGGCGGTTGCCATTTGGGCAAAGGCTTGTTTTTCTAATTCATCACATCGTCGGCGTCCTTCTTTTGTTGTTTTCAGAATAAGGTCGCAAAACGGGAACGGAATATGTTCATGGAGTCCACGAATGTGTTTCCATTCTTCTTGTGTGATACCCATAGCATCAAAATCACCAACCACAATATTCCTTTTAAATAGTTGTTTTAATAAAGTGGTAGTCTGCTGAAATAAAGGCGAGGCAAAGACTTTTTGCCAGACTTCAAGACCTAAATTGATTTGCTTCATAATGTATATACGAAACCTTCGCAATGAAATAAGATAACCAAAAAGATTATTTAGTTGACGCCGTTAGAAATTTTATCTTTCTTTATGATACCATAATTTCTAACCGGGGTAAGAAAAATCAGAAAAATTCCTAATCACGAAAATACGAGGATCCCAATAAAACTTCATAACAACCAAAATAAACTACCATGTGCCATGAGCAAAGGGCAGTTCATTTTGATAATTATTATCTTTTAATTTATAACATTGGTGGTTAAGATAATCCTTAAAAAAACCGATAATACTATAATAATGATTTGATCTTTTAAGAGGAAATATAGGATAAAAATGAGATTGTTGCCAAAGTCAATAATCCCATTTTAGAGGGAATTAAATCGTAACTTATGAAACTGACAAAATTAACATTAGACGGTTTTAAGTCATTTGGTCACAGGACAGAAATAAGTTTTGATGATGGAATAACAGTTTTGGTAGGTCCTAATGGTTGCGGTAAAAGTAATGTTGTTGATGCCATAAAATGGGTTTTGGGTGAGCGGAGCATCAAATCTCTTCGTAGTGAAGAAATGCTTGATGTTATTTTCAATGGCACCACTGATACAAATCCTTCCGGCTATGCAGAAGTTTCACTTTCATTCTCTAATTCCGATGGTACACCTAAACTCCCATTGGATTACGAAGAACTTACAATTACCCGCAGACTTCATCGTTCCGGAGATAGCGAGTATCTTATTAACAATCAACTTTGCCGTCTTAAGGATATCCGGGAATTGTTTATGGGAACCGGGATTGGAATGGAATTTTACTCTATTATTGAACAAGGCCGGGTTGATTTTATCCTGAGAAGTAATTCATTTGAACGGCGTGAACTTTTTGATGAAGCCGCCGGAATCAGTAAATATAAATCTAAAAGACGTGAAAGCGAAATCAAACTCCAGAAAGTCGAACAGGATTTAATAAGATTACAGGATATTTTACGCGAAGTCAGAAGAGAGATTCGTTCCATTAAAATACAGGCAACTAAAGCTGAAAAATATAAAAATACGCTTGAAGAACTCAAAACCAAGAAAACCCAATTGGCTTTAAATGCCTATCATCAATATCATCAGAAAAAATCCGAGTTATCAGATAAAATTACCCAACTAAAAACCTTATACGGTTCTTCTGAAGGAAAATTACAAGCCGTAGAGAAAATTATTATCGCCATAGATAAGGAAACTCTTCAAATAGATAATAACATTTCAAATCACAATGAAATTCTTATAGATTTGAGCGGCCGGCTTTCGGAAACCAAACAGAAGATAGAATCATCTTCATTACGCCGGCAAGAACTGATTACTGAAGAGGAGGAAACCCGCAAAAGTTTGGCTTCTTATACCAAAAAAACTATTGAACTACGTAATAGACTTTGCGAAATAATGCAATCATATGAAATTATCAAGAAAGAAATAGAATCATTAAGCGAGGAACTTTACGAGAAGAATACTTTTTATAAAGAGATTACCGATGGATTAGATTCAATCGTTAAAAACCTGGAAGCCAAACGGAATGAGATTTTCCAGACTACGCATAAAAAATCGCTATATCAGAATGAACTTTCGGCGATACAGAATGAATTGAAAAACCTTTCCGTAAGA
>JAZDFP010000219.1:0-6786 GCA_043807745.1 Planctomycetota bacterium | reverse complement strand
TTAAAGCCGGTTAGTCCCGTCAGGAACTTTACCGGGTCTTATTAGGTGCGGTAATTCGGTGGACATTCCCTTTTTTCCCAAATACCCAAAAATGCACAAGAACTTGTGCAAAAAGACGAAAACGGCTTCAAATAGCATACGCTATCAGCCATTTCAACAGGGACTTTAAGAGACTTTTATGGGACTTAACCCCTAAAAACCCCTTAAATTAGTCTTTTACAAGTCTCGTCTAAGTCACTGTGAAAATTGGCATAACTCCCAATCAGATAATCAGTTATCAGCGTTTTCCAGTGTTCATCTCTGGCTCCTATTTAAATTATCTTGTGCTTAAATCACCCCAAAATGCACAAGAAGTTGTGCATCATGCACAAGAACTTGTGCATTTTGACGAATAACGGATTATTGCCAAATGACCTCACATCAAATTATCACTTATTTTATCGGGTTGATATATAGAGAGTTACGGCATTCCGCTAAATAAAATACTGCCGAATCTGCATTCTGGCACAAGAATTGCTCATATATAAATAGCAGGGAGAAAATATATCTGTATGACCAAAGACAAACGTTCGGATGAAGAGTTAGTCAAAGCATTCCTTGACGGCGACGGCTCGGCCCTTGATATTCTCCTTGAACGCTATCAGGAAATTATCTGGTATTATGCCCGTCGTCTGAGTCATTACAAGGATGATGCTTTCATTGACGACATCCGCCAGCAGGTGCTTATGGGTATATTCAAAGACCTCAATGACCGTGCCTTTAAACCGGCTGAAGCGGGTTCATTCAGGAATTGGGTGCATACGATTATCAGGCATAAATGTATTAACGCAAATAAACATTTAAAATATCAGCCCGAACCGATTTCACAACTTTTCCCGGACGAATTGCCCGATATCATAGACGAACGGACTATTGATTCCGGCGAAGACGACATCAGGGATGACCGGGTAGAAAAGGTATTGGCACGGCTGAATGATGAGGAACGCCTGTTGTTGCGGTTTATGGCAGAACACAAGCCCTATGAGGAGATTGTCAAAATAAAACCGTTTGATAAATACAAGGACAATCTGCCAACTCTGCGACAAAAGACTTGCAGATTAAGGAGATATTTGATAGAATTATATAAGAATAAAACATAGCCACAAAGACACTAAAAGAGAACACGAATAGGACAAATACGGCGAATAGCACGAATATAATTTCTTATTCGTGTAATTCGTTCCATTCGTGTAATTCGTGTTTAATCCTTGGTGACTTAGTGGCAAAATTAGAAAAGATATTTGATAGAATTATACAAAAATGCAACCACAGATAAACACAGATGAACACCGATTTTAATCTGTGAAATATGTGGCTAAGAAAGGAGAATTTATTATGAGCGAGTCGGGAATAATAATACTGATGTTCTGTATAAGTGTTGTTCTTTTCTCTGTTCTGGTAGGCTGGTGGGCTCGTCGTAAGGGAAAAAGCGCAATACTATACTTTTTCCTGAGCCTGTTTTTATCGCCGATGATAGCCGCTATTATCCTGCAGGTCTCTCTTGACAAAAAGACATCCGAGGTTAAGGAGAAAAAGAAATTAGGTATCGGTTATAAAATAGCATTGGTCTTTATCATACTATTTGTTATATTAATGGTATTGGCGGTAAACAATCTAATTTGAAGATGAAGAATTAATAATTAGTTTTAAACCACGGATGAACACCGATTTTAATCTGTGTAATCTGTGGCTAAAAATGGAGGAGATTATGAAAAAGACAACCAAGAAACCCAAGCAATGCACCGAATTTGAGATGGACCTGACCGATTATGTTACGGGCGACACGACATTCCTGACCAAAGAACGGGAGGCGAAACTATTTGAGCATCTCCGCCAGTGCAAGACCTGTCGTCAGGACTTATTTGACTGGGAAGAAGTCTTCGGAGCGATTGTCACCAAACTGCACCACGACAAGCCCGAGACCAAGCAGAAACTGGCTGAACTCAGGCAACGGATAAAGCAGGAATTCCTGCCCTCCAAGGTCAGAGGCACGATAACTAAGGCAAAGGTCGGGTTCGTAGCCGGTGATATCCGCGATTTCCTGATTAAGAATGGACCGGTGAGTTTACCGGATTTATCCGACAAGATGAACCTTGACCCGTATCTGGCGGTATTATCAACGGGCTGGCTGATGCGTGAAGACAAGATTAATATAGACCAGAGCAAGATACCTCCGGTCGTGGATGCCAACGAAAAGGAGAAACAGGTTCAGATGGGAGTGTAGGGATTAAGTACGTCCCTGTAATAACTATAATCCACCGGAATGTAACTGTCCATTAACTTAAGGACAGGGCTATAAAAGGAAAGGGAAAAATAAAATGAAATGGGGTAAATGGCTTGAAAACTGGGACATGACATCTTTAAAAATTAAACCGCCTTTTCTAGAAATGACATGGAAACCTCAAAATGCAGATAAAAATGCAGCATGGGAGTTATACATAGAAATGCTGACCAGAATAACCACGCAACCCCTCGCTCCAAAACATGGCGATGAAAAAACAGCATTGATAAGTGTTTATAATCTTTTTGATATTACTCGTAGTATCATTAAAAATTACGGTCGTGATTGCCAAGAGTTTACAAAAATAGCAATAGTTGTATTAAACCAAATCGTTCGTCCATTTACAGCCAAATGGCATAAGGAATCTCTTACGGGATCTTTTAGAAAGGCTAGCAAATGCAATCTTTTTAGAAAAGAATTAGATACTCTTCAAAAGCAGTTAAGAATATATACTAAAATGTTATCGGATATGGCTGGGGTTGAAGATTTAACTGAACTGGAGGTGAAATAATGGCTAGCAATAAACATAAAGTTTTTATTAGTTATCATCATGCGAATGATGAGGGTTACAAGAAAGCTCTGCTGAAATTAAATGAATTGTATGAATTGTTTGTTGATGCCTCGGTAGACACTGGCGATATTGACGAAAATCTTGATGATGAGACTATACGCCAGAAAATACGAGATGAATATTTAAAAGATTCCAGTATAACAATTGTTCTTGTAGGAACAGAAACAAAAAATAGAAAGCATATTGACTGGGAAATTTACTCAAGCATGTTTAATGGTAGTGTTAATAAGCAATCAGGAATTCTTGTTATTAACTTACCTACTACAGAGTGTACTAATTACACCGCATCACATGGGAAAGACGAAAAAAGTATAGTCTACCCAGAAAATAATGACTGGTTCTCTATTACAACTAGAACCGAATATGAAAATC
This sequence comes from Planctomycetota bacterium, assembly GCA_043807745.1. Taxonomy (GTDB): domain Bacteria; phylum Planctomycetota; class MHYJ01; order JACQXL01; family JACQXL01; genus JAZDFP01. Next base: position 3,523 of record JAZDFP010000219.1, on the reverse strand, counting down.
GTTATCCATATCTTCCCGCTAGAATAATAGATAATTTACTTAACAAGAAGGCTAAAATATCAGTTACAAATTGGAAGAAGGTTACAGAAGATATTGGAAAGCTACGTTTTTTAATTAATGCTACATATGATGATCACACACAGTGTGAATATGATTTGAGTAGACCTATGAGGAAGTCTGATTCGTAAATTTTAATTCGGGGGACAGCCCAGCACATAAACTATGTGCTGGGTAAACATACTGAATTCGCACAAGTGAAACGCTTTTCTATTGACATTCCTCTCAGAAATAATATAATTTATGGTTATGCCAACCAAGACCAAAAATAAGCGGGAGATAAGCGGGATTTATAACTCTCCTAAAAATCAGATGGAGTTTTATGTCCGTGAAGAATCAGCAACCTATGAAACCCCTAAACCTTTTAGTGTTTATTACGATAACCCGGAATACTCTCTGAAACTCCTCAAAGGCGATTGCGTTGAGATACTGAACCAGGCAAGAGAGGACAGTGTTGATATGGTCTTTGCTGACCCGCCTTATTTCCTCTCCAACGGCGGTATTACCTGCCACGCCGGTAAGATGGTTTCCGTCAATAAGGGTCAATGGGACAGGTCAAAAGGCATAGAAGAAACCCATAGGTTTACCACAAATTGGCTTCGCGCCTGCCAGCGGGTCTTAAAACCAGACGGTACAATCTGGGTCTCAGGCACTACCCACATTATCTATTCAATCGGTTTTGCAATGCAGCAACTGGGTTATAAGATTCTTAATGACATTATCTGGTATAAACGTAATGCACCACCCAATCTTTCCTGCCGTTATTTTACCCATTCCACAGAGATAGTTTTATGGGCGGCGAAGAATGTCAAAAGTAAACATTGTTTTAATTATGCGCTGATGAAGAAACTGAATAACGATAAACAGATGCGTAATGTCTGGCAAATGTCCGCCCCTTCAAACGGTGAGAAGAAATTCGGCAAGCACCCTACCCAAAAGCCCGTGGAACTTTTACATAGAATAATTGAGGCATCAACCAAAGAAGGCGACCTTGTTTTGGATCCGTTCTGCGGGAGTTCCACCACTGGCGTGGCGGCACTTTTACTTAGCCGCAAATATGTCGGGATTGATAAGGAGGAGGAATATTTAGGGTTGTCCGTAAAAAGATTAAAGGATGCCATATCAGAGAAGCATTCCAACATCTTCTCTTATGCAAAAACTGCTGTTTTATGAAAGAATTAGATTTATTCAAAAAGTTTCTAAAGGATCTTAAATCTTATGCAAAAGATGAAATTAACCTAAACGATATTCAAAACTCTATATCCAGAATTAATCAATTCTTTTATCAATCCTATCCGGAATTAGGAACAACAAAAGCCCTTGATAATGAAGAATTCGCATATTTCTCAGAATTTCATAAAGTCTGGGAAAAACACCATAGAGAAATATTAAATCCTCAGATTGATGAAATTCAATGTAGCCTTGTTGCGGATGTTTTACATGATGTATTTGTTAAGTATAAAGGACGACCGTTTACTGAATTGTATGACACATATTCCCTGAAGCCAAAAGAGATTTGTCAAATAAGATATTTTTCGGCTAATCAGGATTTTAGGGGTACGAGAGATTTCGAAAGCTTGTTTAAAAAACATAAAGATGACCCAAGTATATTTGACACTAAAAATATTAATCAGAATCCCGAAGATTTTCTAAAAAATATTGGTATTACCGGGTTATCACAAGGCGATAAACGTGTTAAGTACGCAGTTACTGCATCTCAAATTCTAATAGACAATAAAATTGAACCTTATGATTTTCTGTCATTCTGCAATAATGATATTGAGAAACTACGAAATCTCTTAATAGATAATCGTGGGTCTGGTTTTGGGAATAAAAAGACAGATATGTTTCTGAGAGATATGGTTGTTTTAGGAGTTTGGAAGAATCCAAAGAATTTTGATAAGATTGATGTTGCCAGCGACATTAATACCACCAAAGTCGCCTTAAGAAGTCGTATTTTGAAGACAGATATTATTTTGATTAGCAGTTTCTTGGATATTTTTTGTTATCAATATGGGCTTATTGACCAAATGAATGCGTTAGCTTGGCGAAAAGTTTGGGAAATTTGGAATCATAAATATCCTAATGAGTGCATTGAAAGCCCATGCTTAATTGATTATTTTGTCTACAAGGTGATAGGAAAGGATTTTTGTAAGGAATCATTATGTATTTTTGAATGTGAAACTAAAAAGCATACTTTCAAATGGCATTCTGGTAGGAATAGAACTTGTCAAATATGTTTTAAGAATAATACCAAAAACAAAGCCAATGTAATTAGTAAAGTATTACCTTGTTCTGATAATGATGGATATATAGCAATTGAGCAATCTGATTTTGTTTCAGGAAATGAACCTTTACTTCCCAATCTTAAGGAATGTCCATTTGTAATTGTTTGTAAGCCGAAAACTGAAATGTTTAGAAAATTAAACCCACCGAAATCAATAAGCATCTTAGGACAGACCGGATGGGATACCGCCAGAGCAACCATAGATGAGGGTGGAGGCGGATTAATGTCTTGAAGAAATAATGGTATGAATAACCGGTTGACCAAGAAATATCTTAATAAAGTATTCCAACAAGACATTCTGGAACTCCTGAAAGAGTTGCCCGATAATAGCGTTGATATGGTCTATGGCGACCCGGATTATAATGTCGGCATTAAATACGGCGATAAATCATATACCAGAACCTTTAATGAATATGTTGAATGGTATATTGGACTTGCCAGAGAGTCGTTACGGGTATTAAAAGATTCCGGCAATATGTTCCTGATTAACTATCCCAAGCAAAACGCCCATTTGAGAGTCAAGTTTCTGGATAGTGTCTGCTATGATGTAAAGGACTATGTCTGGGTATATAACACCAATGTCGGTCACACGCCGAAACGGTTCACCACCGCTCATCGCAGTATTTTACACTGCACCAAGACCGAACATAATAACTTCTATAAAGACAATGTGGCTGTGCCTTATTTGAACCCGACAGACCGTAGAATCATGGGCAATATCGCCAACGGTTCAAAAGGACGAATGCCTTATGACTGGTTTTACTTTGACTTGGTTAAGAATGTTAGTAATGAGAAAACATATCACGCTTGCCAAATACCGCAAAAACTCTCTGAGATGCTCATTAAATCCTGCACTATGCTGGCAGATACGGTTCTGGTTCTGTTCGGTGGCAGTGGGTCAGAATTAGAAATATGCAAACGACTTAAACGTAACTACATCTCGGCAGAACTGGACAAGAAATACCATCAGATGATACTAGATAGATTGGCAAATGGACGGATAGACGCTAAATATCGTCTGCAACTACGAAAAGAGGAGATTGAAACCAAAGAACCCCAACTAATGCTGTTAAGAGAAAAAAGAAGTCACTATCACGCTAAACAAAAATAGAATCAAGTCCGCTGACACACGTCATCGGCTACAAAAAAACCGACCCCACTATTCGGGTGGCATCCACC
>JAZDFP010000218.1:0-2307 GCA_043807745.1 Planctomycetota bacterium | reverse complement strand
GGTATATGTAACCTCATCAAACAGGTGTCGGCTACTAATTCCACCATACTTGTTACAGGTGAAACCGGTGTGGGGAAAGAAGTTATAGCACGGTTCATCCATTCCCAGAGCCCGAGAAGGAATGAGCCTTTTCTTGCGGTTAACTGCGCAGCACTTCCCCCTAATCTTATAGAAAGTGAACTGTTCGGCCATGAGAAGGGTTCATTTACAAGTGCCGAGATGACCCGGATTGGCCGTTTTGAAGCCGCTGATAAAGGAACTCTCCTTCTGGATGAAATCAGCGAACTTGACCAGAAACTTCAGGCTAAATTGCTACGGGTGTTGGATACCCGCACTTTTGAAAGAGTGGGGAGTAGTGTCTCCAAAAGAACCGACACAAGGATTATTGCCACATCTAATGTAGACCTTAATACACACATTAAAGATAAATTATTCAGGCATGACCTCTATTTTCGTCTTAATGTTATTCCTATCCATATTCCTCCTCTTCGCGAACGCCGTGCTGATATTGGTCCTCTAATCCAGTATTTTCTTGCCAAGCACTGTCATGAAAACCAGATAGTCCTGAAATCTTTCGACGATGATGCGATGAAACTGTTATCAGACTATCATTGGCCCGGTAATGTTCGTGAACTGTCAAATATTATTGAGCGGGCAGTGAATTGTGTTTCTAATCAAACTATCACCTCTGAAGAAATTCTACCGTGGTTAACAACCGATGAGACGCCGATACATTCGAACCAACTTGTTGGAGTGCCGTTAGAAAAGATTGAACAAATGGCTATTGTATCCAATCTGAAACATTTCGGCGGTAACCGTCGCCAGACAGCCGAAATACTTGCTATTTCCCCCCGCACCTTGCGGGAAAAAATTAAAACTTATAACATCGAGAGGGCTGTAGAAAAGGAGAAAGATTATGGAACAGGTTAAAAAGAACCCTGTGGAAATGAAGGAACTCTGGAAGAAATACAAAAGAACGCATAAGAAACAATATCGTAATACGTTGATTAAACACTATATGCCATTGGTCAGGTCTGTGGCGGAAAAACTGAGAATGCGTCTGCCTAATTGCGTTGACATAGAAGATTTAACCAGTGCCGGTGTTTTTGGATTGACAGATGCGATTAAACTGTTTGACCTTAAAAGAGGCATTAAGTTTGAAACATATTGCCTTAATCGTATTCGCGGTTCAATGCTTGATGAATTGCGTTCATTGGATTGGGTGCCGCGACTGGTCCGGACAAAAGAACACCAATTGGGTAAAGTTTGTTACAATATGGAAAAGCGTTTTGGAAGGCCTCCTACCCCGTACGAAATAATTAACGAGTTAAAAGTATCACTCGGTGATTATAATAAACTGGAAAAGGAGGCATCCGTAACCAATATACTCCTCTGTAACTACAAGAAACCAGCCACAAGTGAAGGCGATAAAAATAACGGCCTTTTTGATTTAATTGAAGACGAAAACGCAAGCGAAAAATTTAATCAGATGGTTCTGCATGATGTGGTTGAATATATTAAACACAGTCTTTCTGAAAAAGAGAAACAGGTTTTAGAATTGTATTTCTACGACGAACTGACGATGAAGGAAATCGGAGATGTTTTAGATATATCCGAATCACGCGTCAGCCAGATTTTTAATAGTGTCATTATTCAACTTCGCAGACGTTTCTGCAGACGGCAGATAGAGTGGCTGGCATAGGCTAAAAAGGGAATAGAAACGGAGAGGCTGGGATTCGAACCCAGGATAGAGGTAAACCCCCTATAACGGCTTAGCAAGCCGCCGCAATCGGCCACTCTGCCACCTCTCCTTTATAATTACTTATACGACAAGCAGTTATATATTTTAGCGCTGTTTATTATTTTGTCTTTTTATTGGCTTTTCAAGCCGCCGCAAGCAATTACTTAATAATTATTGAGATTGCTATAACTCTTTATCTTAAAGCTAATTACAAATCATTAGGCAAAAACCTGTCGAGTTCACTTTTGGTTTATGTGACATTAGTGTGCCACTAAAAACCAATATAGTTCCTTATATTTCTACGCACTTAGTATGATAAAATACGGTATCTTAATCAAGAATTTTTTCAATAAATAACTTATTTACCCACATGTTCTACTACCAAATGCGTTGACGTTGAACACCCCTCAATCAGAAAATTTAGCTGATTCTCATCTCTGTTAACCATCCTCTTTTATTAAATGCTATTTGTTTGGAGTTTAAGGATTTGGTTTTTATAATGTATCTATAATTTGAATTCTGCGGTTAAGGTTAACGGGTAAGAGTAAAAGTATAAAATCCAAAAT
>JAZDFP010000217.1:0-10965 GCA_043807745.1 Planctomycetota bacterium | reverse complement strand
TAGCAAGCGGATAACTAAACCAGTCATCTGCTTGTGTATTTGATGCCTTGATATATGCCTGTTGGGACCAGGTGGCGCCTGAACGAGTAAAGACATATACTGCCCCGCTATCTGCGGCAGAGTTATCCGATTGATTGCCGTTAATGCCTGTAGCATTACTGTCTTCACCAACTGCCCCTATCACCAGAGTATCACCTGAGATAGCAAGCGGATAACTAAACCAGTCATCTGCTTGTGTATTTGATGCCTTGATATATGCCTGTTGGGACCAGGTGGCGCCTGAACGAGTAAAGACATATACTGCCCCGCTATCTGCGGCAGAGTTATCCGCCTGATTGCCGTTAATGCCGGTGGCATTGCTGTCTTCACCCCATGCACCTACTACAATGGTATCACCTGAGATGGCAACAGGATAACCAAACTGGTCATTTGCTTCTGTATTTGATGCCTTGATATATGCCTGCTGTGACCAGGTGGTGCCTGAACGAGTGAAGACATATACTGCCCCGCTATCTGGGGCGGAGTTATCCGCCTGATTGCCGTTAATGCCAGTGGCATTGCTGTCTTCATAGGGTGCCCCTATCACCATCGTATCACCAGAGATGGCAACAGAGCAACCAAACCAGTCTTTTGCTTCTGTATTTGATGCCTTGGTATATGCCTGTTGGTAGAGATGATTTACCGTAATGGGGTTGGCACATCCGCTAATAAATAATATACCACTAAGTAGTATTACTAATTCTCTTTTACTCACAAAGCCTTCCCGACCCGGGGTTGGCGGATTCCGATTTACCATACCCGTAACGAAAGAATCTCGTCCATAATTCTCATCGGAGCATCAATGTTATCTGCCGTTACTCTGGCGAGTGGGCTGATGGAATTTTTATCCAGTAAGAATCCGATACTATTAATCGTGGTAAAACGAACATAACCATTTTTATCTTTATATGATTGGATAAAGACTTGAGCAGATTCTTTGTTTCCCACTAATCCAAGAGTATGTAATGCATATGACTTCAAAAAAGGGTTATTTGATTGGTTAACTTGCTCAAATAATCGCGGTAAAACCACTTCATCTCTTTTACCTAACATCGTTAAAGCAACTGCTAAATTAGTGTGATAGCCGGCCAAATTAGAAGTATTATAACCAATTTTTCCCCACATTGTTTGTAAAGGCTCAATGCCTTTCGGGTCCCCGATCATTCCTAAAGACAAAATAAGATACGGAGTAAGAATAGGGTCGTTCAATTGTTTATCATTTTTGAGCATATTGACTATTATCGGAACAGTCCCGGTATCCTTGAGTAATCCTAATCCAATAGCAGCGGATGATTTAAGCAATGGTCTTGATTTTTTATTCTCCAATATCTTTCTTAAATCCGCTTTTGCTCTTTCATCAGCGGTCAATCCTAAAGCAAGAACCATTAATCCATCAGCGTCAAAAGACTTGTTTTTCCGAAGCGCATCAGAAATAATATCATAAGATTTAGCATCCTTTATTTCCGTTAATACAATAGCCGCTAAACCGCTGATTTTAGAGTCTCTTTTATCCGTCAAGAATGAAATGATAGAGTTTTTAGCTTCCGGTAAGCCGGTCATTCCCAATGCAACCACTACTGCAGCGCGAACGTCTGCTTCTTTTTCGCTGACCGGTGTAGATTTCTTCAATTCATCCAACGCCTCTTTATTGCCGATACGCCCTAATCCTAAAGCCGCATATGTCCTGAGTTGTTTATTTTTGCTGCCTGCCATTGAATTAAGAATCTCGCCCAGAACAGATACGGATGATACGTCTTTAAGATTACCTAATGAAATACAGGCATAGCATTTTACTTCCGAGTCGTCATTCTCTGACAATATCTTTTTGAGTATTTTAGGTATTTCAGTGTCATTTGATATGAATCCTAAGCCAAGAGCGGCATAAGAGCGTCTTAAAGAGCTTTCTTTCTTATCCAGTAATATTTCCTTGAGAGGTATAGCAAAAGAGATGTCCCCGGTAATACCTGATGCTAATAAGACTCTATTGCAGGTGCAATCCAGCATCTTAGTTTCAATTGCCTTTTTAAGGGCAGCCACTATTTTACTTGAAGTGGGATTCTGGGGGTCAATGATTTTACCAAGTGCGATTGCCGCCGAACAGGCCATGCATCCCGAATTATCCTGCCTGACTAATTCATCAGATAAAATATTGATAAGTTCATCATAAGCCGGATAGACTGTTATTGATTTTGTGCCGCCCTGGTCAAGCGTTTTTACCCATTGAATATCTTCCCTGAAAGAGATATATTTATCGCGATTTCTGCTCCACCAAACCTCCCATGGTTCTACTACGCCTAATAATGATGAAGCGCTACTTGTTTGTAAACTTTGGAAAAGAGGCTGTAATCCGATACCCAACTGCGGACGGGGTTGTGTTTGCGCAGGTGCCGAAGTTGCTGTAGAACTAGGACCGGCAGAAGGAGTCGTTGGTTGTGTTGGTCCTGGTGACTGTGATTGTGGTGCTCCTTGTGACGGTGATGTTCCTTGTGTTGGTGGTGGGTCTGGTGGTTTAGGGTCTGGTGGTTTAGGTTCCGGCGGTTTAGGTTGTGGTGGTTTAGGTTCCGGTGGTTTAGGATCCGGCGGTTTAGGTTCCGGCGGTTTAGGTTCCGGTGGTTTAGAGTTTGGTGGTTTAGGGTCTGGCCGCCCGACCGGCGGCTTAGGTGGTCTAGGAGGGCATCAGCCCTTCACAAATTTTATTTCTGATAATAAAAGCGAAAACAAAATCGTTAATGATATTACGCCTAATAAAAATCTTTTCATCATATACCTAACTCTCCTTTTTTAATACTACAATATACATCAATATACATTGAATTTTAGTTTTGTCAAGTAAAAAAAGCTTTTCTGTTTTATCCCTCACACCAATGTATTGGTGTGGGGATTTATTACTTATACCCATCATCCTTCTATATATATGAATGTTTGAGCAGTGTAAAAAACTGCATGAGGCTTATAAATTTTATATAACCAGCATTGGTCCATTTAGTTCCTCATAATATATAATGTTAGCACTACCCTAAAATATTACAATAAGGCACATTTAATCGGAATGACAATTTGCCTATAACGTGATAAAGAACTAATAATTTAAGATGTTAAATTGGTATGTTATAAGCGGGATTAAAGAGCGGGCGACCGGGTTCGAACCGGCGACAACAACGTTGGCAACGTTGTACTCTACCAACTGAGTTACGCCCGCTTCAGAATATTTTTTACGTAATAAAGATTTAAACCCGATACATCGGGATATTCTACCAACTCCCGACGTAAAGTCGGGATAAGAAACTGTAACGTCCCAGCAGGACTAACAGTTTCTAATGAGTTACGCCCGCGTTATTTAGACACAGAGACAAGGAGTTTACCCAGAAATACAAAATAGTTTATAAGGAAACCAGGAACCCAGGATAAAAGACTTCAGTTTTTCTGAATTCCCTAATAAAATCCTAATTATTTTTGTGTTATCTGTAACTCTGTACCAATATTATATCATTCTATAAAATAAATCAAGTTTTTACCCCGTGGAAAATATTTTTATCCATCCCGCATCAACAACCGCTTCAATTCCTCTATATGGCTAATCCGGGCATCGGGTTGGTAATCCCCGTCAGACGGCGTGATTTTTCCATAGGGCGCATATTGGGTGGTATAAATCGCCTGCATCTCAATGCGTTTTGCCCCCTGGATATCAGCTAGCCAGTTATCGCCGACATAGATGCATTGCCGGGCATTTAATTTAAGCAGGTTGAGCATCGCCTCAAATGGATACGGATGCGGTTTTACATAACCGACCTCGCCGGAAACGACAATGGCTTCAAACTTATCAAGCAACCCTATCTTGCCCAATGCGTCCCTGATAGATTTGCCGCAGGGATAGTTTGAGATTAAGGCAATCCGGTAATGTTGTGACAGGTTTTTAAGCAGCGTCAGGATATTATCCGGAAGTTCCACCACGTCTAAAAATGTATTATACCTGGCGTTAAGCAGGATATTTATTTGCTCCTCTGACGGGGTAATATTATAAAGCCCCTGGACCAGTTCTATGGAAATAGTCCTCAAATCATTCTCTTTAAAATGATTTTCATCCGGGGCGGTGATTTGTTTATCCCGTATGGCGGTAAGGCGCTCCAAATCGCAGGTCCCGAACATCCGCAAAAACGTCTGTTCCATCGCCGCATTATGATATTTAATCTGCCGCGGGCCGAATTCAATCAACGTATTGCCCAGGTCAAAAACAATCGCTTTTACATTATTTAGAACAAGAGGCATAGCAATTTTTATCTATTTACACAATTCGGAATAATAAATCGCGTTTACTTATGTTCGTCTCTCATTTCTCCCACTATCTGTTCTAAAATATTCTCCAGAGTAATAATTCCGACCGTTTCATTGGCGTCATTCTTGACGATGGCTAAATGGAGATGTTTTTTCTGGAATTCCTTTAATAATTCGCTGATACGGGTTTTTTCGGATACGAACATCGGTTTTCTTAAGAGGTCTGCCAAAACAATAATGTCTTTGTAACAAACCACATTAAAATAATCTTTGGTATGTAATATGCCAACAATATTATGTATATTCTCTTCATAAACCGGTATCCTCGTGAAATGTTTTTCCATAATAAATTCCATTAATTTTTCAGGGGATTGGTTCATATTTACGGCTACAATTTTTTCTTTGGGTAACATTACTTCATTAACAATGCGGTCTGTAAATTCAAAGACATTTTGGAGCAGAAAAGTTTCTTCTTTTTCTAAATGACCGCTTTGTGTGGACATATCTACAATATGCTTGAGTTCTTCTTTAGTTATCATTGGCTGGCGGTGCTGAATCTCAACTTTAAACGGTTTTAATATCACTCTGGTAAGGGAAGAGAATAGGATATTTAATGGATAGAAAATATAATAAAACCACCGCATTGGATATGCCACGGCAAATGAAACCTTCTCCCAATATTGGGTTGCCAGTACTTTCGGCATAACCTCGCAGAACTGGATTAAAAATAAGGTCATCACTATCATCGTGATAAATATACCCTTTTCTCCAAAGATAAATAAAGCAAGAGTAGTAGCCAAAACAGACGCACTGGTATTTACTATATTATTACCGATAAGTATGGTGCCTAACAATTTCTCAGGTTCTAATAAGGTTTTTTGAATCAATAAAGCGGTTTTATCTTGTTTTTTTACCAGCATTGCTAACTTAGTTTTGCGGAATGAAAACATCGCTATTTCACTTGCTGAGAAACAGGCGCTTAAAATAAGAAGGCCTAATATAATAATAAGTATTGAAAACGGCGGTAGTATATGAAGTATTTCCATGTTTTTCTCCTTGTAATTTAGTGATCAATTTAATTGGTTCTTATTTACCTTATATAATAACGCTTCATTTATTGATATAAAAACTTGATTTTATCAAAAAAATATAGGAATATTCAAATAAGAAAGGAGAGAATAAACAATGAAAATATTATCATTATTATTTATGTTTATAGCCAGTCTGAGTTTGCTAATAACTATGATTTTGGGGTTATTTGATATCGTTTTCCCTCTTGGGAAGATCCCGGCGCACTCGTTCCTGCAACTCACGATTGTATGTTTATTGTTTTCTATTGCCCTATCAATTTTTAAGAATGATAACAAACATACGGTATAGTTAGCAGTTATTTTTCAGCAGTCGATATATAGATTGTTTGGATAAAATATAGCAGGGGTGGGATTTGAACCCACGGCCAAGAGCTTATGAATCTCTTGCTCTACCGGGCTGAGCTACCCTGCCATTTGTTCAAGTAAAAAGTATTTAAGTAGAAGATGGGAACTACTTAGTACTAAAATACTTAATACTTTTCTGCTACTTTGTCAAACAATTATGAAAGCCGTTTTTCTTGACCGTGATGGAACTATCATTAGGGAACTAAAAAAAGGCCTTACCGAAACATCTCAAATAAAGTTATATCATAAAGTTTCGGTAGCCCTGAAAATATTACAGCAAAATGGTTATAAACTTATTGTTATAACTAATCAGTCTTTGGTTGCCCGGGGATTGATTCAAGAATCGAAACTAAATTATATTCATAAATATCTCAAAAAACTTCTGGCAAAGAAGAGAATAAAAATAGATGGTATCTATTATTGTCCGCATCATCCAGAAGGAATAATTGAACGTTATCGTAAAATATGCAGTTGCAGAAAGCCGCAAGCCGGTCTTTTGAAGAAGGCTATGAGAGATTTTAATATAGAACCAAGCCAATCTTTTTTTATAGGTGATTCATTAAAAGATATGCAGGCAGCCGAAAAAGTAGGGATTAAATTTATTTTAGTGCTTACCGGTTATGGTAAAAGGACTTTAAAAGAAATAACCAAGAGTATACCGGTACGCACCCGCCTGACCGGTCGTCAGGTCGGGCCGGTTGCAGCGAATCTATTAAAAGCGAGTCAATGGATAATTTCACAGCAGATATGTTCCTAAATAAATTATCGAGGTTAGTCTGAGATGATAAAGGAGAAAGATTATGACCGATAAAGAATTATCTCAAAAGCATATAGATACAAATAAGATTTTAGAGGATACAGCAGGTGGTCGAGTTCCAATACGAGATGTTGAAATTGAAGATGAGATGAAGGATTCATATTTAAATTATGCAATGAGTGTTATTGTTTCGCGAGCATTACCTGATATTCGCGATGGGTTAAAGCCTTCACAGAGACGCATTTTAATAGCAATGAATGACTTGAATCTGGGTCCGCGTTCCAAGCATCGTAAATGCGCAAAAATAGCCGGGGACACATCAGGTAATTATCATCCGCATGGTGAACAGGTAGTATATCCTACTCTTGTGCGTATGGCTCAGGATTTTGCCTGTAGATATACTCTTATTGATGGTCAAGGCAATTTTGGGTCTATTGATGGTGACCCGCCTGCTGCAATGCGTTATACGGAAGCTCGTCTTACCGAATTTTCTGCTCAAATGTTACATGATTTAGATAAAAATACTGTGGATATGGTTTCCAATTATGATGAAACCCGTGAGGAACCAACGGTTCTTCCTGCAGCGTTTCCAAATCTTCTTTGCAATGGTTCATCAGGTATTGCCGTGGGTATGGCAACAAGTATTCCTCCTCATAATTTAGGCGAAGTGGTAGACGGAATCGTTGCCGTGATTGATAACCCTGATGTAGAAATTGATAAGTTAATGGAGTCGATAAAAGGTCCTGATTTTCCAACCGGCGGAATAATCTGTGGTAGTAAGGGGATTTATGATGCATATCATACTGGTAGGGGATTAATTACTGTTCGAGCAAAAATGACTACAGAGGAAGTAAAGGGGGGGCGCACTAATGTAGTAATTACTGAAATCCCTTATAATCAGGAAAAGAATAAAATCATTGAACGAATTGCTCAACTGGTTAAAGACGATAAAATCCAAGGGGTTGCTGATATTCGTGATGAGAGCGATAGAGAAGGTATGCGTATCGTAGTTGAATTAAAACGTGGCGAAGACCCTCAAATTCCTATCAATCAACTTTATGAGAACACTTCTCTTCAGGACACTTTTAGTATCATTACGATTGCATTAGTTAATAATCGTCCGACCGTCCTTAACCTCAAACAATTACTTTTAGCATATCGTGACCATCGTATTGAAATCATTCGTCGTAGGACTAAATTCCTGTTAGATAAAGCCGAGGCAGAATTACATGTTCTTGAAGGACTTTTAATCGCAGTCGACAATATAGATGATATTATTAAACTAATTAAAAAATCTCGGACACCTGAAGAAGCCAAATTGAAACTTATCGACAAATATTCTCTTTCTCAAATCCAAGCCGAGGCTATTCTTCAGATGCGTTTGCAAAAACTTACTGGTTTAGAAAGAGAGAAACTTGAAATAGATATTAAAGGACTGAAAGAAAAAATCCGTGATTACAAGGCTATTTTGGCTGATAAAGATTTGGTCTTGGATATTATTAAAGAAGACCTATACGAAATAAAGGATAAATATGCTGATAAACGCAGAACGGAAATTCTTAAACGTGAAGTTAAGGAATTTATATTGGAAGAACTTATCACCGAAGAGGATGTTATTGTGGTTATCAGTCATGAAGGATATGTCAAACGCGTTCCTTTAACCAGTTATCGTAAGCAACAACGGGGAGGAAAGGGCGTTATTGCCGCGGAAACCAAAGAAGGCGATTTTATTGCACATATTTTTGTGGCTTCTACACATGATTATATCCTATTTTTCACCAGTATCGGTAAAGTTCATTGGGTAAAAGTCTACGATATTCCTGAAATGTCCCGCGCTGCAAAAGGTCGTTCCATAGTAAATATTATTCGTTTCAATCAGAATGAAAAGATTACGGATGCTATTCCGGTCAAAGATTTTTCTCAGGGTTTCCTTGTGCTGGCTACAGAATCAGGGCTAATTAAAAAGACACCTCTCAAAGACTATGGGAATCTGACTAAAGGCGGAATTATTGCTCTTAAATTAGAAGATAAAGACCGTCTTATCGGTGTCAGAATTAGTTCCGGTAAAGACCATATCATCCTTGGAACAAAAGATGGCATGGCAATTCATTTCTCTGAGGATAATGTTCGTTCAATGGGACGAGCCACTTATGGTGTCCGAGGTATAAAACTAAGAAAAGGTGATATTGTTAAAGATATGGTTCTTGTTGATAAAGATGCTGTTCTTTTGAGTGTATGCGAAAATGGTTATGGCAAGCGGACTTCTTTCGCAGAATATCGCATCCAACGTCGTGGTGGTACGGGTGTAAGAAATATCAAAACCAGTGAACGAAACGGTAAACTCATCGGCTTAAAAGAAGTCCGCGAGACTGACGAACTAATGATGCTTTCTCTTCAAGGTATGGCAGTTCGTATTCCTATTAAGTCAATAAGGACTGTAGGTAGAAATACTCAAGGGGTTCGGTTAATATCTTTAGAAAAAGGCGATAAACTCGTTTCGGTTGCTCGCGTATGCCCTGAAGAAGTAGAATAACTTTCCTAACATCGGTAGACAACGCAATTTATTGCGTTGACACAATATCAACGAACATAAAGTTCGTTGGCTACCGGAATAATGAAAGAACCGCAATAACCTTAGGAGTGTTGATAGTTTATGAAACAACTATGTAATTTAGCGTTAGATACCGCAAAAAATCGCGGTGCCACATACACCGATATCAGAATTATTAATTTAAAAAAAGAAGATATCTATGTGCGTAACGGCAAAATCAGCGTCTTTGAACAATCTGAAACATTGGGGGCAGGTATTCGTGTTCTGGCAAATGGGGCTTGGGGTTTTGCTTCTACCGCCCAACTTACCCATGATGATATAGTAAAAACATCTGCATTAGCCGTAGAAATCGCCCTCGCTTCAGCATCATTGAAAAAAGAAGATGTTCAACTTACTAAAGAAAAGACCTATAATGATTTCTGGCAAACCCCATATATTATTGACCCATTTATAGTGAGTAAAGATGAAAAAATAGATTTATTATTGAAGATTGACCGCGTTCTATGCGCAAATAAAGCCATAAAAGTTGCTTTTGCCGGTATGAGTTTTCGTCGTGAGCACCAATTCTTAGCGACCTCAGAAGGTAGTTTTATAGAACAAATTCTTTTACGCAGCGGTGCAGGATATTCTGTTACAGCTGTTGGTTTCGGGGATACCCAAACTCGTTCTTTCCCGAGTTCATTCGGCGGACAATATTGTTCTATGGGCTATGAATTGGTAAAGTCATTGCCCTTATTAGAAAATGCCGAGCGGATTCGTTGCGAGGCAGTTGCACTGCTCAAAGCTCCACGCTGTCCATCAGGCAAAAAGGATTTGATATTAGGAGGTTCTCAATTAGCACTCCAGATTCACGAATCTGTAGGACATCCCACTGAACTTGACCGGGTTTTAGGAATGGAAGAAAGTTATGCCGGCAGAAGTTTTCTTACTCATGAAAAATATGGTAACTTCAAGTTCGGCTCGGATATTGTTAATGTGGTTGCAGATGGAACCGTACCCGGCGGTATGGCTACTGTTGGTTATGATGACGACGGCGTTAAAGCACAACGTTGGCATCTTATTCGCAATGGTATCTTCTGCGGCTATCAGACCAATCGCGAAGTGGCATTGAAAGTTGCTGAGAACACAAGCAGAGGCTGTTGCCGGGCTGATGGTTTTTCCCGGATACCTATAATTCGTAATAATAATATATCTCTTATGCCGAGTGTATGGGACTTGGATGACTTGATTAAAGACACTAAAGACGGTATCTATATGGATACTAATAAATCCTGGAGTATAGACCAGATGAGGCTTAATTTCCAGTTTGGCTGTGAAATCGGCTGGGAAATAAAAAACGGCAAAAAAACCCGGATGGTAAAATATCCTAATTATCAGGGAATCACACCGGAATTCTGGAATTCCTGCAATGCTATTTGCAACGATAAACATTGGGTTCTCTGGGGGGTGCCTAATTGTGGAAAAGGAGAACCGTCTCAAACCGCTGAAATGTCACACGGCTGTTCACCAGCCAGATTCCATAACATTACTATCGGAATAAAATAATTATAGGTCGCCAGAGGCGACCCTGATGTAACTTGTCAGACCCGCCTCAAGCGGGGCATAAAATGATTTTCTACGTTTAAAATTGTTGTTATATGCCTCAAGAATATTATTACTCTATACCAAAGCGATTCATTTCTATAATATTTATCAGTGTAATATGTTTTCTCATCAATTCTTTTCTTTATTCTGGTGAAACTGATAAACCTGCCCGACAGTCAGGCGGGTCTGACCAATCACAGCCATTATCTTCCTATGAATGGATAGATAAGCATTCTATATTCTTAAAATTGTATAACAATAATTCTCCTGTCAAAAGAAATAACGCCATTGAGTTCATAGATACGCAAATCTATAATAAGTTGTTA
>JAZDFP010000216.1:0-27492 GCA_043807745.1 Planctomycetota bacterium | reverse complement strand
ATGGAATCGCGGTAGATGAAACCTATGTCTGGGTGGTAAATTCTGCTAATGTTACCCGCATCTCGAAATCAGATTACACCACGACCACGGTTGCGGTCGTAAGTAGCCCCCAGTCGTTAGGCGATATGACCGGCTATGCCTTTGATAATTATTCGCGGGTGCCATGAAACAATTGGCGCCGACCCACTGGGCTTATGGCGCTCAAAAATATTAACCACAAAGACACAAAGGCACTAAGAAGAAATACTAATGCATTTTTGGTGTCTTGGTGGTAGAAGAAAGGAAAAAGGAGTATGAAAAGCCGGTTAAGGATAGTTCTAATAATGGTTCTCGGTTTATATCTCTGGCTCAGTGGGCTTAATCCCAGTTTGAATGCCCAAAGCACTGAGAAAAAGGAAAAGATACCCAAAGGACTCAAGACGAAAACAGTAAGAGCATATCAATATGGCGAATGCATGAGTGCCTCAGACACTAAGCAGATTTACCGGTACGATGACAAGGGCAATCTGATTGAGACAGAGACTTCTTTGTATGATGGTGCCAATGGTAAGTTTGCAGTTGCAGAGAAGCACCTTTACAAATACGATGACAGGAGCAATATGATTCAGAAGGTTGAGTATCGTGACAATGGTGACTTAAAATGTAAGTACCTTTACAAATACGATGACAGGAGTAATAAGATTGAGATGGAGACTTCTTGGTATGGTGCCGATGATGAGTTACAATGTGAGCGCCTTTCCAAATACGATGACAAGGGCAATAAGATTGAGATGGAGACCTCTTGGTATGGTGCCGATGGTAAGTTAGAAGGGAAGGACCTTTCCAAATACAAATACGAATACGATGACAGGGGCAATAAGATTGAGGGGGCTTATTATGGTGCCGATG
The DNA here is from genome assembly GCA_043807745.1 of Planctomycetota bacterium. Taxonomy (GTDB): domain Bacteria; phylum Planctomycetota; class MHYJ01; order JACQXL01; family JACQXL01; genus JAZDFP01. The sequence goes on along the minus strand of JAZDFP010000216.1, from coordinate 26,604 downwards.
GTAACTTAGAAGGGAAAGAATGGAAGTGCCTTTACAAATACGATGACAAGGGCAATGAGATTGAGCGGGCTTCGTATGGTGCCGATGGTAAGTTTGAATGGAAGGACATTTACAAATACGATGACAAGGGCAATAAGATTGAGTGGGCTAAGTATGGTGCCGATGGTAAATTGAATCGCCTTTTCAAATACGATGACAAGGGCAATAAGATTGAGTGGGCTTGGTATGGTCCCAATGGTAAGTTACACGTGAAGCACCTTTTCAAATACGATGACAAGGATAATGAGATTGAGATGGAGACTTCTTATTATGGTGCCTATGGTAAGTTAGAACATAAGAACCTTTCCAAATACAAATACAAATACGATGACAAGGGCAATATGACGGAGCAAGTAAAGTATAAAATAGAGGAAGAACTCGGTAAGGTTAAGGAGGTTCCGCAATCTCGGACCGTCTGGGAATATGAGTTTTATTAGAGCCAGTTGGAGTGGAGCGACTTACTGGCTCTTATCCCGACAGGTTTTTGTCGGGATAAAGAAATAGTGTAATTCGGGGGACACGATACATATTAATAGTAATTAGTATTGTGCCCCCAGATTATCAGTAACATCATTCCGACCTAACTTCGTCGGAATAATTAACTGGCTCTAAAAAGGAGATGGATATATGAAAAACAGATGGGTTAAACTGGCAATGGCTGTTCTGCTTCTCGGCATAATGGTTACCGGCTACGGCGGACTGTCCGATAAGAAACCTAAAGATACCGGCAGCATCGCGCCGATTACCGGTAAACTGACACGACATGTTTGGTATACTGGTGCCGGGACAGATGGGAAATGGTTCACCGCTGATGATGTGGTGAATAACTACGAGTCCTACACCTATGATGTCCAGGGGAACAAAACACGATGGGTTCCCTATACTGGTGTCGGGACAGATGGGAAATGGTTCACCGCTGATGATGTGGTGAATAACTACGAGTCCTACACCTATGATGCCCAGGGGAACAAGACACGATGGGTTCTCTATACTGGTGCCGGGACAGATAAGAAATGGTTCACCACTGATGATGTGGTGGATAAATACAAGTCCTTCATCTATGATGACCAGGGGAGACGGACACGAGATGTTTATTATCGTGATGCAGGGACAGATGGTATCTGGTTCACCGCTGATGATGTGGTGGGTGACTACGATTCCTTCATCTATAATGCCCAGTGGGAAATAACAGAAGTTGTTTATTATCATGGTGCAGGGACAGATGGTATCTGGTTCAACGCAGATGATGTGGTGTGGGGCGGTTCCTTGTTCTCTGATAATTATGACCAGAATAACCGGAGGTGGAGGCACCCGACACGACGAGATGAAATGTCTGCCTACGATTCCTACATCCATGATGACCAGAGGAAACAGACACGAACGATTTACCATAAGATAGGGCCAGGTGGGGTCACCAACATCACCGATGATGATGATGATAGCGGGGTGAGTAGCTACTCTTCTTTCATCTATGATGCCCAGGATGATGTCAAGGGGAAACTGACACGAGAGGTTTGGTATAATGGTGCCGGGACAGATAGGAAATGGTTCACCGCAGATGATGTGGTGGGTGGCTACGATTCCTACATCTATAATTGATTTCCCGACGCTTAATTCCGCCGTAATTCGGGGTATCCTTTGTTCCCCACTGGGGAAGAAAAGGAGGTGAAAGGTAATCATCCCAACGGAAAAGGGATGCATCCCAAAGGAAAAGGTATCTATACCAATTGAAAAGGGATTCATCCCAAAGGAAAAGGTATCCATACCAACGGAAAAGGTATCTATCCCAACGAAAAAGGGAGTCATCCCAATTGAAAAGGTATGCATACCAAATGAAAAGGTAATAATGAAAGGAGGCATAAAATGCCTAACAAAGGTTATATACCGAGCACAGACGCTGATTTTGAAATATGGCAGGCGAATTTTGTCGCCAAGGTGGTGGCGACCCCGACCGCTTACGGGCTGGTAGCGGCTGACGTGATTGACGTAGCGGCTGATTCTACGGATTGGCAGACTGATTTGGCGGCATTAGTTGTCGCCCAAAATGCGGCTAAAGGCGCGGCTGAAGAAAAGGATGAAGCCCGGGACGCTTTGGAATCGGAAATCCGCAGTTTAGTCAAAAGGATTCAAGCCCGGCCAGCCACAACCGATGCCCAGAGAGAAGAATTGGGCATTACGGTGCCTGACCTGACCCGGACTCCGCTTTCTGAGCAGATTGTCCTGACTACTCCGCCGCCCATAGTTGAAGCCAAGTGCACCGGCGCCAAAACCGTTCGGATTGGCTGGTATCCGACCCAGGACCCGGGCGAGAGCGAGGCATTGCCTCAGGGCATTAACGGCGTGTCCATTTTCTACGCCGAAGGCGGTATCCCCAGCGATGAAAGCCAATGGAAATTCCTGGCACTGGATACTAATTCGCCTTATATCCACAATGTCGCCAATGACGCTACCATTACCATCGCCTATAAGGCACAATGGTTTGACCGGCGCAAGCGGATGGGCCCGTTCGGCAACCCGGTAGTCGTGGCAGTGACTGCGTAGTAAAGAAAAATAACTTGCCACAAAGGCACGAAGACACTAAGAATTAAATTCTTGATTTTTTCCCTTCGTGCCTTCGGGTCTTAGTGGCACTATTACAGGAGATTTTTATGCCATTACAACCGAACGAAGTCAAGACCGAGCATATCGCACCCGGAGCCGTGACGATGCCCAAACTGGCTTCCGGTGCAGTAGGCCCGAATCAATTGGCGATAGACAGCGTCATTACGGAGAAGATAGCGGATGGTGCCGTGACCGCTCCCAAAATCGGCGATGCCCAGGTGACCGGCGCCAAATTGCGCGACTCAAGCATCTCTACAGCCAAACTCCTTAATAATGCCATTACCGCAGATAAAATCGGACTCAAACAGGTCACCGGCGATAAGTTGGCTGATACGACTATCACGGCTGATAAAATCGCCAATAGCGCGGTGACGGAATTGAAAATCGGCGAGATGCAGGTGAGCGGTTCGCGCCTGAAAGATGCCAGTATTACCACGCCCAAGATTGGCGATAAGCAGGTAACAAGCAGTAAGTTACAGGACGGAGCAGTAATAACCGCAAAAATCACCAATGGGGCCGTGACGCCCGCAAAATTATCATTCGTGCCATTCGCCCGTCCGCTGACCCCGCCGGCCGGGGCTAACGAAATCGCCGATAACGCTATCACTACCAATAAAGTTGCGGCCGGAGCGATAACAGCCGCCAAGTTAGGACCGGATGTGCTTATCGGCACCTTAGGCGACGGCTCGGTAACCACGCCCAAGATAGCCAATGCCGCGGTGATAGATACCAAAATCGCAGACGGCGCGGTGGTCGCCTCAAAGATTGCCGCCAACGCAGTGACCGGCGGCAAAATCGCGGCCAATGCGGTGGGTTCTTCCGAACTATCTGCTAATGCCGTGACCAGCGTCAAGATTGCCAACGGTGCAGTAACGCCGGAGAAGTTGTCTTTTGTTCCGGGCGGAGCCAGACCACTGGTGCCTCCGGTTGCAACAGATGAAATAGCGGCTAACGCAGTAACAACGCCGAAAATCGGCGAGTTACAAGTTACAAGTTCTAAGTTACAAGTTGAAAGTGTAACGACAGAAAAGATAGCCAATGGTGCGGTGACGATACCTAAATTAGGTTTTAAGGTTGCGGGAGTTGTGGTCCTGCAAGGACAATATAACGGGGATTCGGCTAATGACCCCGATTTGGTTAATGGACAGATTTTAGGATTTTATCCGACCAATCAAAGGAGCGGGAAGATTCAAATAATAGCCCTGAATATATACGGTTCAGTCAGGGTTACTCTGCTCGCCCCGGCGTTGTATGATAGTAGATTTAGTGTGGTTGTACTAAGGCAGTAACAGGATAGTTGATAAGTCAAAAAGTTGATATGTTGATAAGTGGAATTCCTTATCAACATATCACCCACTGGGTGACCCTGTGGGTCATCTTATCTACTTATTTACGAGGGGATTTACTTTGTGTTCTTTGTGTCTTATTTTATGGCTTGCAACTTACTGATGGCTTCTGCTGCTGCTTTACGGACACTTTCATCCGTATCCGATAATAATTTGGTAATCTCTGATATTGCTTCTTTGGCTTGTAATCCCCTGAGTGCATAGATTGCGTTTACACGCACCCATGCATTTGAATCTGATAATAACCTGATTATCTCTGGGATAGCCTCTTTGGCTTGTAATTTCACAAGTGTATCAATTGCGCTTACACGCACATATGCATCTGAATCTGATAATAACTTGATTGCCTCAGGGATAGTCTCTTTGGCTTGTAATTTCCTGAGTGCATAAATTGCGATTGCACGCACATTTGCATCTGAATCTGATAATAACTTGATTATCTCTGGGATAACCTCTTTGGCTTGTAAGTTCCCGAGTGCAGAGATTGCGCTTTTACGCATCCCTGCATCTGAATCTGATAATAACCTGATTATCTCCGGGATAGCCTCTTTGGCTTGTAAGTCCCCGAGTGCAGAGATTGCGCTTTTACGCACCCCTGCATCTGAATCTGATAATAACCTGATTATCTCCGGGATAGCCTCTTTGGCTTGTAAGCCCCCGAGTAGATAAATTGCGTTTTTACGCACCTCTGCATCTGAATCTGATAATGACTTGATTATTTCCGGGATAACCTCTTTGGCTTGTAAATACGCGAGTGCACCAATTGCGCTTGCATGCACCTCTGCATCTGAATCTGATAATAACCTGATTATCTCCGGGATAGCCTCTTTGGCTTGTAAGTCCCCGAGTGCATCAATTGCCCTTTTACGCACCTCTACATCTGAATCTGATAATAACCTTGTTATCTCCGGGATAGCCTCTTTGGCTTGTAATTTCCCAAGTGTATCAATTGCGTTTGCACGCACATCTGAATCTGAATCTGATAATAACTTAATTATCTCCGGGATAGATTCTTTGACTTCTAAGCGCCCAAGTAAATAGATTGCGCTTGCACGCACCCCTGCATCTGAATCTGATAATAACTTGATTGCCTCTGGTATTACCTCTTCTTTGGCTTGTAAGTACCCGAGTGCCCAGATTGCCGTTGCACGCACATTTGCATCTGAATCTGATAATAACTTGATTATCTCTGGGATAGCCTCTTTGGCTTGTAAGTACGCGAGTGCACCAATTGCGCTTGCATGCACCTTTGCATCTGAATCTGATAATAATTTGATTATCTCCGGGATAGCCTCTTTGGCTCGTAATTTCCCAAGTGCATCACTTGCGCTTGCACGCACCCCTGCATCTGCATCTGATAATAACTTGATTATTTCCTGAATATCATCTTTGGACACCTTTGGTTTAAGAATATCAAGTATGTTCCAATAATCTGAATAATCGCGGCCTTTTAAATAGTTCAATGAATATATAATTATCTCTGCGGCCGTTCCTGCAAAACGACTTTGTAATAACAAGTCTATTGCTTTCCTGGCTTCCAGATTCCTTAATAGTCCTTCAAGTTTGGGATATTCCTTAAACAAATCAGGATACTTTTTCTTCCATTCTTCTATTTTTGAAGATAGCGCATTAATAGAATCTCCTGATTCATTAGTGATTGGTTTAGGTTGTTGGTCAATGGTTGGTTGAATGGTTTTAGCAGATGTGGTTGTTGTAGTTGAAGATGAAAATATCTTGGGTTTTATTTCCGTTGGTTGAACTTGGACTTGCTCATTTACCTTAGGTTTATCAGCAGGAATAGATATGGTTGATTTAAACGCTTTATTATATATTACCAGACCTAAGATTAATAAAACAAATACCCCAGTTATTATAAATATCAGTTTTCTCGTATTCCTTTCTCCTTTCTTTGTTAATTGTAATTAGTCATTTTACTTTTAAGACTATGATACTAAAAATAGATTGTACGTCAAGTAATTCACCGCACATTAGCGGAGTTTATCCTGAAGAATGAAGGGCTCAGTGCAAACTCCGACGCAAAGGCACTAAAAGAAATCAATGGTTTTTTTTCTTTGTGCCTTAGTGTCTTGGTGGTAAAGGCAGGCTTGTGTTCTTTCTAACGGGGCAGGTAGTAGCAAGAAAAAGACTACTTCCGAGGTCTGACGATTCCCATTTCTGTAATGAATCCGGTAATATACTTGACTGGTGTTACATCTCCCGACAAATACTGCTCGCCTCGCTGTCCTTCTGGGCAGCCCAGACAGGGTGGCGTCCCTGACGGGACTACCTCGGGACAGCAGTCCCGTAGGGGCGAAGCGGGTCAGGATAAGAGCCAGTAACGCCCCCGATGTTCATCGGGGAACTAACTGGCTCTAAAAATGTCGGATTATAGACCTTGGTCTGATGATTCCTATTTCAGTTATAAAACCTGTAATATACTTTGCAGGTGTTACATCAAATGCCGGGTTATAGACCCGCGTAGAGCGTGGAGCAATAAGCGTATGATTTATATGTGTTACTTCATCAGGCGACCTGTATTCTATCGGAATCTGGTTGCCTGTCCTAATATTTCTATCAAAGGTTGATAATGGAGCAGCGATATAAAATGGTATTTTATGATGATGTACCAGAAGTGCGATTTGATATGTGCCTATTTTGTTTGCGGTATCGCCATTTCGGGCAATGCGGTCTGCGCCGACTATTACTAAATCAATTTTACCTTTTTGCATCAACGAACCTACCATATTGTCACAGATAAGAGTAACAGGGATGTTATTCTTCTGGAGTTCCCAGACAGTCAAACGAGCACCCTGTAAAAGAGGTCTGGTCTCAGTGGCAAATACTGAGAATTTTTTACTTTCCTTTTTGGCTTGATATAGAACTGAAAGTGCTGTTCCATTACCGGCTGTTGCTAATAACCCGGCATTACAATGGGTTAATATGGTATAATTATTTTTAATCAGTTTTGCACCGACCAACCCTATTTTGTTACAGGTTTCTCTATCTTCTTTAAGAATCTTTAGGGCTTCTTGATATATTCCAGCTTTAACTTTTGAACTGTTGAACCATTGAACCTCTTGAACTTTCTGTTTAATTCTCTCCAGTGCCCATTTGAGATTAACCGCAGTCGGACGGGTTGAAAGTAAAACATTATATATATACAAAAACCTTTTATAGAAATTCTTATAATCTGTGTCAATCTGTGTTAATCTGTGGGTTCTAATACCCAGATATGCACCGAAGGCAGCGGCAACGCCGATGGCTGGCGCACCTCTCACCTGCAGATTCCTTATAGCATACGCAACCTGTTCTACAGTAGTGCAGTTAATGTAAACAAGTTTATGAGATAGTTTAGTTTGGTCTATGAGTTTGAGATAACCGCTTTCACCACCTATCCAATCAACAGCACGTAGTTCTAATGCGGAATGCGGAATGCTGAGTGCGGAATTAATCATTCTTATTTCTCCTGGCGGTCTTAATGGATGATACAACCATTGCAAGAATCTCATTGCATTCGGTAACCAGATATTGAATTTGGTTTTGCGTGACTAATTTTGCCTCTAAGAGCAACTCCAACCAATATAATGTCTCGTCCGCTTCTTCTTCTACAAATACCCATCTTGGAAATAAAATCTGGCTTTGATTTGGCACGAGAAGCGGCCCGATAATTTGCACCCACCGATGTTCCTGACCTCAGGATTTGCTTCCCTAACACATCTGCAATCCGGCTCCTGGGAAGAGATTCCACAAGTTTAATTATTTCTATCGCTAAATGCCTTGTTTTATCTCTCAAATCACCCATCTCATTCCTCACTCCGCACTCCACATTCTACATTTCTCATCTTTCACTCCACATTCCGAATTCCACATTCCGCATTGGGAAGGCAGGTTATAAGCCGGGTTCTGTATCACCCGATATAACTCGGGGACGGTAACCATTTATCTAATCCCTGAATCGCTTCAGGATTCTAACGACCTACCTGCGGTCAAAAGATTCGGACAGAATCTCTCTCCGCTTTATACGGAGAATCCCGCTGTCCACCTACGCTAAAGCTTCGGTGGATTAATTTGGTCTTGCTCCGGGTGAGGTTTTCCATACCCTCCCGATTACTCGGAAAGAGGTGCGCTCTTACCGCACCATTTCACCATTGCCGTTCCGTCAGAGACGTAGTTAGGCTGTATATTTTCTGTGGCACTTTCTCGTGGCGCCGTTGGCGCCAGGCGGCCGTTAGCCGTCACCCTGTCCTATGGAGCCCGGACTTTCCTCTCTCCCGATATTACATCGGAAGAACGGTTACCTACCTGCCTTTCCTTGTATTAAAAATCAAATATTAAAATTTATCTTTCAGATAATTCGTCTATGTCATCCTGTAAATTCATTGATTTATTAGCCAATTTATCAGCAATCTTATTTTCCTGCCGAATAATCAGATTAAACTTTATCTTAGGAATCTTCTTTAGTAATCTTCTTACCTCAATCGCTAAGGGAATAAGATTCGGACTCTTAATTCTATAATTTCCGTTGAGTTGATTCACAATTAATTCACTATCTGTATATAATATTACCTCAATATCTGTGGTTCCAAATAGTTTTTTATTCAATAAATATTTAAGTCCTCTAATTACTGCGGTATATTCAGCGACATTGTTAGTGGTTTCGCCCAAATATTCGCCCTTTTTAACGATTTCTCTGCCCGATGCATCCTTAATAAAAATACCTATTGCTGACGGTCCCGGATTACCTCTTGATGCACCATCGGTATAAATTTCTATATGTGATTTCATAGTGTATTCTTACTACAAAGAAGCAAAGTGGAAAAGACGGTTTTCTCATTCCTTTTCCTTTGCGTCTCCGCGGTAGTCCTATATATTATTTCCCGTATTGAATTTGTCAATAGAAATAATTTAGTATCTCTTGACTAAATTAAGTAGACTGATTAAAATAATAAAATAGATATTAATAATAAATTTCTTTTTCGTTAAATCAGTTTATCTAACTCGCCCCGACCTGCCTGCAGCAGGCAGGCGTTACGTCGGGACGAAAAGAAGAGGAGAATAAAATGTCAATACGAATAGCAATAAACGGATTTGGAAGGATAGGAAGAAATGTTTTCAAGGCAATGTTTAAGAATCCTGAATTTGATATCGTTATCATCAATGACCTGTCTAATGCCAAAACACTTGCCCATCTTTTGAAATACGATTCTGTCTACGGCCGGTTTGATGGTTCCGTGTCTGTTGAAGGAAACGATTTTATCATAAACGGGAAAAAGATAAAAGTCATAGCCGAAAAAGATATAACTAAACTACCGTGGGGCCAGCATAATATTGACTGGGTGGTAGAATCAACAGGCGTTCATACCAAACGCTCGGCATTAGAGGAACATCTTAAAGCTGGAGCTAAAAGAGTTGTGCTCACGGCACCTGCCAAAGAGCCGGTTGATGCCGTAATCGTAATGGGCGTCAATGAACAGATTCTGAAAAAAGAGCATAAAATAATTTCTAACGCTTCATGCACCACCAATGCTTTAGCACCTTTAGTTAAAGTTCTTAATGATAATTTTGGAATTGTGCGCGGATTGATGACGACTATTCATGCTTATACTAATGACCAATCGACATTGGATTTAATTCATAGCGACTTAAGACGCGCCCGCGCAGCCGCGATTAATATTATCCCGACTTCTACAGGAGCAGCTAAGGCAATTGGTGAAGTTATTCCTGAAGTTGCCGGAAAATTAAATGGGATAGCTGTACGTGTGCCGGTTCCAACAGGGTCTTTAGTTGACCTCGTGGTTGACCTTAAAAAAGAGGCTACCGTTGAATTAATAAATAATGCGTTTAAATCTGCGGCTAATACTAAAATGAAAGGATATTTGGAATATACCGAAGACCCGATCGTCTCTACTGATATCATCGGTAATCCTGCCTCGTGTATCTTTGACGCCCTTTCCACAATGATAATCGATAAAACTCAGGTTAAGGTGTTGGGATGGTATGATAACGAGTGGGGATATTCGCATCGTATTGTTGATATCATTAATTATGCTACAAAATTAAAATAATTTAAGGATTTATTTTTCTTGACAAAAATAAGTTTGGAAACGATATATATCGTAATATAAAATATATAAATATATCCTGCCTTAATCTAAAGTTATGAGAAAAAGAATTCATTCGCAGGGAATTTCGCATGTCGTGATGCTTTTAGTCGTTACATTTTGTTTTATAGGACTACTCACCGCTTATTTAATAACAGGAATGGCTAAAGATGTAGTGGAAAAAATATCTCGTGAGAATAAAATTATTGAAGGACTTGATAATAAAATAAGGGAGGCAAATTGGTACTTGCTAAAAGTCTCGCCTTTCATAATGCCAGTCGAACAAAATACAGTAATTGCTATTGATAAGGTTTCAAAATATCTTGAAGATAAAAACAAAATCTACCCTCTTAGCGGCAAAGACTTGACAATTGAAAATATCTTATACAAATCCATAGATAAATTATTTGAATCAGAGTATAAATTAACAAGAACTTCTTATGAGAAAAAAACATCCGAGAAACAGGAAACTGCACTAAGAGACTTCCAGAAGGAAATCACGAACCGCAAAAATGACTATTTAACAGAATTAAGACAGTATCGAGAAACCATAGTGAATAAAAAAAGTAGTGAAGATGATAAATATCGACTACAAAAAGATAATTTAAATACCGCAAAAAAAGCATTGGAAGACCAACTGCCAATTATTACTCAGAAATTTCAAAAAGATATTATTCGTTTAGAAAATGAGATTGATACGATTAAATATACGCTTGAAGATTTAGCTTCTAAAGAAACATACAATCGTGATATTATTGAAGTTTATGGTAAAATTATTAATCCGGATCTTAAAAATAGATTTGCGTTCATTACACTCGGCGATAAAGATAAATTGAACGTCGGACTTAAATTTATGGCATATCGTCAACAAAAAGGTTATGTCAGAAAATGGAAGGGACAAGTTGAAGTAAAAAGAATATATGATATTTACAGTTTGGTTTCCATTACTAAATTGGAAGATAATGACAACCCTATTACTGATGGTGATTATATTACTAATATTTTTTACCATCCTCAACGCTCCCGTTTTGTAGTATTAATCGGTAAATTCCCCAGGGGGCCGTTCAAATACAGCCGTGAAGAAATAGAACAACGTCTTATTAACATTGGCACTGTCGTAGAAAAGAATATTTCATTGAAAACAGATTTCGCTCTTATTGGCGATGATCCTGAAGAAACAGATTTAGATAGAAGAAATTTTGAATGGTCTAAAAAATTAAATATTCCCCGTATAGAAGGTGCGGAAGCAAAAAAAAGCTTAGAATATTATTTAGGTGATTAATTATGTCTGCTAGAACAATTATTAAAAAAGGAAAAGAAGATACCAGTGCCACCGTCATGGTAATAATTGCATCAATCTTGATTTTAATCTCAATATTTATCTCTTATTTTTCCATAGAGGAATATAATAAAAACACCGACGCATTAGAACAAACAAAAAAAAAGGCGCGGACTAGACAGCAAGAGCTTGAAGACAATATAAAAAAAGCAGTTAATCTCTCTAATCGCATCGGATGGTTATCACGTGATGAAATGAAAATTTCTACTGGTAATATATGGAATAATTATGATAGCTTAAAAGGTTTTTTAAATAGAATGGTAGGGTATCTTTCTACAACCTATCAATTAACAGACTATAAATTATGGGATGACAAAGAAGATTCAGAAAAAAAGAAATCACTCGATATTCAAGAACTGATAACAACTATTGAAAGTTTAACCCAACAAAATATACAAAAAAATAGTGATTTAGCTAATAGCCGTAATGCCTCATGGCGCGAAATTGATAAATCAGTAGGAACGAAAGATGAAAAAGGCGAATTATATAAAAGTATAGAACTAAAAACCGATGAAATTATTGCGATGCGAAGAGATATCGCTGCACTAGAAAAACAATTCAAGGATATAGTTGAACAAGGGGAACGCGATGTTCTGATATTACAAGAAGGTATTAAGGAATTTAATAATAGAATTATTAATGAGACCAGAAAAAGTGAAATTGAACTGGATAAATTAACTAAAGAAAAAAAAGAATTGGGGGATAAATTAGATAAATTACAACAAAGATTAGAGATGGCAAGCGAAGGACTTGAAATTGACGGTGAGATTATACTTGCAGATATAACCAATGATTACGTTTATATTGATTTAGGACATCAAGACGCAATTATTAAAGGCATGGATTTTGATGTTTTTTCTATATTAAAAGGCGGAATAAAGAAAGAAAAAGGTAAGGTTAAAATCATAAAAATATTTGATAACTATAGTCAGGCTGCAATTATTCCGGGAACTATTAAATCAGATAACGTTATAACAATCAATGACTTTGTAAATAGTGATATTTATAACCGACAGAAAACAAAAACATTCCTTTTTGCGGGTAACACCGTCGGAAAATACTTGTTAGAAGAAATCAAGAAAAAAATAGAAGAGTTTGGCGGAAAAGTATTATCAGAAGTAACATCTGATGTGGTTTATGTTGTTGTCGGCAAGGATTTTGAAAATGATGCGAATTACAAAAAAGCTATCCAATTGGGAGCTGTAGTACTAAGAGAAAAAGAATTATATAACCTTTTGAATATCAATTGGAAGGACTAGACTCATAGAAAGAAGTGATATAATTTTGTCATTATGACCTATGAATACATATGGAAGGGAAAAAATTAAGCATAGGGGAACATTTAGAAGAATTACGTCTTCGCCTTATCTATTCGGCCATAATATTTGTTATTACGACGATTGTTTGCCTTATTTTCCAAGAGCAAATCATAAAAATCATAGTCGCCCCTCATCTTAAAATCGCTAGCGGCAAAACACTTAAAATATTTAATTACCCTGAGGGATTCTTTGTTTATTTTAAAGCCAGTTTAATAGCAGGTTTACTATTGGCCGCACCTTTTATAATATATCAAATATGGAAATTTATAAGTGCCGGCCTTTATCCTCACGAGAAGAAATATGTTATTTTCTATCTGCCATCTTCTCTAACTCTTTTTATTATTGGTGTCCTCTTTAGTTATTTTATTTTCATCCCTTTTATGTTAGATTTCCTATATCATTATTCAGACCCTGCTTTTGTTGAAAGCACTATTAATTTAAATAACTATTTCAATCTTTTTATTATGTTCACACTTATTATGGGTGGGGTATTTGAGTTACCACTAATAATGCTTTTCTTAGTCCAAATAAAACTATTTACGCCCAAAATATATTTGGGTAAATGGAAAATCGTTATTTTATTGGCATTTATTATTGCCGCAATAATCACGCCAAGCGGTGACCCTTTAACCCAGACACTCTTTGCAATTCCTTTGTTATTATTGTATATAATGGGTATATTATTATCATATTTATTTCTAAAACTCGGTAAACCTAAAAATACTGAATAATTATGAAATTAGGTATTATCGGTAGAACTGCTGCCGGCAAAACAACATTGCTTTCTTTATTGTCAGGAATTGATCATGAAACATCTTTAAGATTCCAGTATGAAAGGAAATTCCATTATGTTACGATTAAAGTACCGGACGAACGAATCAAGGTTTTATCGGATTTCTACCAACCCAAGAAAACAATCGAAGCAACTTTGGACATCATAGATACAGAACCTATCTTAACCGCCGAAGAACGAAAATCCAACAATATAATTTTAGGAACGATTCGAGAAGCTGACGGCATTATTTGCGTTATTCCGGCCTATCAAAAAAGAGATGATTTGGATTGGCTATCCAAAGAGATAGAATCATTCGAGTCTGAATTCCTTCTGGCTGACCTGGACATAGTTGAAAGAAGAATGGAAAAACTAAAGAACAATAAAGGTCGCGGAACCGCATCTTTGGAAGAAATCCATGAGGAGGAAAAATTCCTTGCGATTGTTAAGGAATATATTGAGACCAGCAAGAACTTAAAAGATATACACCTTACACCACTAACAACAAAATTATGGATTAATTATGGCTTACTAAGTAGAAAAGCATTAATTATAGTTTTGAATATCTCTGAACTGGACTTATCATTTAAAGATAAATTCATAGAAATCCACAAAAAATATCCGTGTAGTATTTCTTTACCGCTAAAACTGGAATACGAAATATTATCCTTGCCTCCTGATGAACAACAAGGGTTCCTATCCGATTATGGATTGAAATCACTTAAGATAACTGAAGTATCAAGTTTATGCTATAAAGCATTAAATTTGCAGTCGTTTTTTACAGTCGGTAAAGATGAAGTCCGGGCTTGGACTATCAAAAAAGGAGATAGTGCTTTAGTTGCGGCCGGTAAAATCCATACAGATATGGCTCGCGGTTTTATCTCGGCTGATATTATTTCTTTCCAGGACTGGCTGGAATCAAAAGGCTCAATGAAAAACGCCAAGGAACACGGCAAGCTCCGCTCGGAAGGAAAAGAATATATCGTAAAAGATGGCGATATTATTAATTTAAAGTTTAATGTATAAAATATCTAATAAAACTAATTAAAATAATATGGAAAAAGTAATATTTGCTTATTCCGGTGGCGTAGATAATTTAATCTGTATTCACTGGCTTCAAGACAATGGGTTTGATGTCATAACATTTTTAGCGCAATTAGGCCAGATAACCTATCTTGCACCTTTAGGTGAGAAAGCTGTTCAACTTGGAGCAACTGTTGCGCATATTGCTGACTTACGAAGAAAATTCATAAATGATTTTATTTTACCGTCTTTTCATGCCCAAGCCGTTTATGAAAATGGGTATTTGTTGTCAGCCGCATTATCACGGCCTTTAATCGCCGAAGAATTAGTCAGAATTGCCGAAGAAGAAAATTGCGACACTATTGCTTATGGGACTCGTGGAATCGGCAATGACCTTGTTAGATTCGAGAACTGTATTCATTCACTTAATAATAAACTTAAAATTATCACTCCTCTAAAAGAACTATCATTACGCACTGCTAAAGATGACATTTCATATATCAAAAAGCGGGCTCCCCAAATAGATTTCGGTAAGCATCCTCTTTACAATATAGAATCTAATTTATGGGGGATAAATATCCTGATGGGCAATTTATCTCACAATTGGAAAATTCCTCCGCGCGATACTTATATCATAACCACTCCTTTAATGGAAACCTTAGATAAACTGACTCCCATAGAAATCAAGTTCGAACAGGGGATACCTATTTCCATTGATAACAAAAAAATGGATTTATTGAATATTATAGAAATGCTTAATAACATAGGAAGTCGTAATGGAATCGGCCGGGTGGATATGGTAGAAAATAAGATTTCCGGAGAAAAGATAAGGGAAATTTACGAGGCACCGGCAGCTACCATTCTCTATACCGCTTATCGTGCGCTTGTTGAAATGATATTACCGAAGGAATTACTGCAATTCCAACCGATTATTTCATCAAAATACGCTGATTTGGTTTATAATGGCTTATGGTTTTCACCTCTTAAACAAGCAATGGATAAATTCTTTGATGAAATATATCCCAGAATCTCAGGTTCAGTTAAATTAGATATTTATAAAGGTAATCTTTCTATTATCCAAAGGAAAGAATGATTCCTCATAGAATTGCTTCTTTACTATTAAAAAAAAGATT
The DNA here is from genome assembly GCA_043807745.1 of Planctomycetota bacterium. Lineage (GTDB taxonomy): Bacteria > Planctomycetota > MHYJ01 > JACQXL01 > JACQXL01 > JAZDFP01. Next base: position 10,931 of record JAZDFP010000216.1, on the reverse strand, counting down.
GACTTTATCAGTTGCTGAATCCTGCACCGGCGGACTCATCTGTCATAAACTTACAACTACCCCCGGGATTTCCGCATCACTTAAAGAAGGAATAGTCTGCTATAGTAATACTTCTAAAATGAAAAGGCTTGGAATCCCGATTAAAACAATAGCAAAATACGGAGCAGTCAGTCCTCAAATCTGTCATTTAATGGCAAAGAATATTGTTAAATCAGAAAGGTCTGATTTAGGATTAGCCGTTACCGGTATTGCCGGACCATCTGGAGGCACCCCTTCAAAACCAGCCGGTTTAATCTATATCGGCATCTCTTTTAGAGGTAAGATATCAGTAAAAAAATACAATTTACGTGGCAAAAGAACATCTATCCAGGAAAAGTCAGCCAACGAAGCTTTAAGGTTATTAGAACAGGTTATTAAAAAATATGCGGTCTAAAAAATGGCGTCTGAGTACGCCACCATCAACAGATTCCATACAATATCTCTCGGATGCGCTGAATATCTCGCCGATTACGGCTCAAATCTTAATCCAACGTGATATAAAAGATACTAAACAGGCAAAATTATTCTTTAAACCTGACTTAAACAACCTCAGAAATCCTTCTCTGATACCGGGGATATCTCAGGCACTCAAACGTATTGAACAGGCGCTCATTAATAATGAAAGCATCCTCGTCTATGGTGATTATGATGTTGATGGCATAACTTCTGTTGTCCTGCTAAAAAGATTTTTCAGGTTATTAGGACGCGAGATTGATTTTTATATCCCTCAACGTTTGGCTGAAGGATACGGCCTTTCCAAAAAAGCAATTGATATCATCGCTCGAAAAGGGGTTAAGTTGATTATTACTGTTGATTGCGGTATCTCTAACATAGAAGAAGTCGCTTATGCTCAAAAATCAGGAATGGATATAATCGTTACAGACCATCACGAAATCCCCGACAAATTACCGCAATGCATTATTGTTAACCCCAAACTGGATAGTTCATCAGTATGTGCGGACTCGCATTTCCTATCCGGTGTCGGTATAGTTTTTAAACTCTGCTGGTCATTAATGGACACATTTTCTGATGTAAAGAAGAATAGCCGTGTCTTCCACGATTTCCTGATGGATACTATGGCATTAGTATCATTAGGAACAATTGCCGACGTAGCTCCTCTGGTCGGCGAAAACAGAATCCTCTGCTCTTATGGATTAGAGGCATTAAAATATACCAAGATAGCCGGCTTAAATGCTTTAATCAAACAAACCGGTCTGGCGAATTCTATCATCAAATCCGAAGATATTTCTTTCAGACTCGGACCAAGAATAAATGCACCCGGACGTTTAGGGTCTTCATACAGCAGTGCCGAATTGCTCCTCTCCGATTCACCTTCGGAAATAGAGAAATTAATCGGACAATTAGAACGCGATAATAAGGAACGTCAGAAGATAGAAACCAAAATCACACAGGAGATTTCCAAATTACTTAATGAAAAATACGACCTGACCGATAATTATGTTATTGTCTTATCAAATAAAAAGTGGCATTCCGGAGTTCTCGGAATCGCCGCATCCAAGATAGCCGAAGAATTTTATCGTCCCACCATCTTAATCTCTACTGAAAACAGTATAGGCAAAGGCTCGGCGCGTTCCATACCATCCTTCCATCTTTACAATGCGCTGAATAATTGCCGTGAGTTACTTATCTCAGTGGGGGGCCACAAATATGCCGCCGGACTGCAAATTGACCATAAACATATCCCGGAATTAAGAACCCAACTAAATAACTACGCCCAAAAACATCTTAAACCGGATGATTTTATACCCTATATCCTGATAGACAACACCATAGAATTCCCGCAGATAACCAAAAAATTACTGCAGGAAATCAGTATGTTGGGACCATTAGGCGAAGGCAATCCGGAACCGGTTTTTTGCTCGCATAATCTTCAGGTAGCAGGCGTCCCAAAATTAATAGGCAGCACCCTCAAGCATCTCACCTTCTTCGTCAAACAAAATGGCAAGTCATTCCGTGTAATAGCATACAACAAAAGTTCTTATATAACGATGTTAGACAAATTAAAGGACAAACCATTCTCTCTTGCCTATATATTGAAATTGAATAATTGGCAGGGCGAGGAAACTATAGAACTGGAATTCGTGGATATGAAGGTGTAATAATATCATTACAAAGAATCACCGGAACGGCTAATTTTTTATGGAAATTAACGACCTCAGAAATAAAAATGCCAGATTGGTGTTATTGCTTCTATTGATTGGCATTATTGACGCACTTGTATTTACCATCACCTCTCTAAAAACATTGAGCTATTATTCCATTTATTTGGCTCATCCAATCATTATTTTTAGTCTTTGGGTTTCTATCAAATTCCTTAAAGGGACCGAATTCAAAAAGCGTTCCGATATTATTCTAATTATTGTCGGTATCCTTTATAATCTTGGGGCGCATCTTTTTGATTTACTTGGCACTTATCTTTATATACCTGATTTAAAAACAGAATCTAATCCAATCGCTCGGTTACTCTTTGATAAAGCCGGTGCTTCTTTATCATTTGTTTATGTTTATGGCATTACCGCTAAAATATTCGGAGGTATGGTTGAAACTCTTTTGTGGATAGGGTTCGTAGGACATCGTTACGCCTTTATTGATTCTATTTCGTCAGCAAAAGGGAAAGGAATTCTTAATTATCTTAAAGCGGCTTTGGGCGGTGGTCACCAAACCTGGCGTGCATTTTTCCTGCCTTTAAGATTAAGAGAACTACATCGGGCTTTTCATCTCGCTTTATTATTTATTGTGATTCTTACATCAACTAATATCTATATCTGGTCTATCTGGATAGTGCCTTATCTTGATATTTGGTTTATTGGTCTTTCAGGACTGACGGTCTTTTTAATTGTTTATATTATTTGGATTATTGTGAATTATTATAAAACTACTATACCTCTTGTAAAGTAAAGCAATAATTACCTATGATAAATCGGGTGACATAATATTCATTTATAGAATTAGATATTATGTCACCTGAATTTCTTTATGCTCAAATTGAATAATTGGCAGGGCGAGGAAACTATAGAACTGGAATTCGTGGATATGAAAGTGTAAAACCATATACCTATCTTATGACTCAGCGGGATGCCACAAAAACTGGTAGCGTTTTCCAAAAGCACTAAATCCGATTCGCGTGTACATTTTTTCTGCCGCCTCTGAAGAGTAAAGTACCGCCACGTGAAATCCTCTGCGTCGGCTTTCCGATAGCAAGCTTAGAGTCAGGGAAGTAGCGACCCCTTTCTTACCGGCTGTGGGTAGGGTCCCCATGCAAGGTATACCGACTACGCCTGCGCCGAGAAATAGCGAACCTGAACCAACGGGACAGTCCTCATTCAACGCAACGAAATGTTGCCACGGATTATTCGGTCCCACTCCTTTACCGCCGTAATGCATTTCAAAAGCACAACCTGGCGCGCATCCTGACCCTCCAAAAGACATGTCCAGAATCGAACTCCACTCGTGTAGCGTTCTTGTGTCTTGAACCGTCTCGATACGAATTCCTGTACCAAAAGACGGTTCTACAAGAGTTTCCAGATCCATAGCCATGCCTTGGGTGATGGAAACAAGATGAATTCCCTGATTCTCCAGACAACGATGCAATTCTGCTGAATACTGCCGAGGACTGATATCCCACACCATAGGAAGGTTACACCGACGAAGCCGAGCTATGGCTCCAGGAATGAAAGCTGGCAGTAGCGATTTGTCGGCATCGGTCAGAAAAATAGAATTGAGCCATGCTTCCTGGGAGCCGGAGAGAACACAAAAACCCCCGGGGAACTCGATAAGTTCCTTGGCTAAAATCTTCTGACTTTCCCAATGATTCTCCTCAATCGCCTTTAACAAACATTCGGGGCCCACGCTCCATATAATCGACTCAGTATAACTCATCCTTTTTCTTTCCGGCGAAGAACGGTTTGGCAATCCCATCGCCTTCCCTAAATTTAGAAAACATCAATCTATAAGTCAAGCAAATCACAGTGGTCTATCCCGCTGACTATGATATACCAATCAGACAGGTTTCTGTGGTGAATTTACTGCCTGCCCCGTTAGAAGTAATCCAACTACAAAAGAAACGAATAAAATTATATCACCTGTTAAAAGCAAAACTTCTAACGGGGTGAAGATGCTTCAGTATCTTGCTACTGCGGTTGCATAGAAAGACGATAAAGATTAAGATAAATGTCGCTGAGCGTGGTATCGATTAAACGATTATTTTCCGGGGAAAGATTGGATGAAAATTCTCTGGCACAAATAATATTTCTTAATGCTCCTAATAAGTAGATTTCAGCCTTGTCAGTTTTATCCTTAACAATCATTTCTATGGCCGAATTCATATTATTACGCGCCTCATTAATATGGAAGTCCGAATCTAAAATTAAATCATTTTTATGAATTATTTCTCCAAGCACATCAACAATAAAATTATCAGTTTGGAATCCCGCAACAGACACAGAATTAACACCTGACGAGACATCATCAATTTTATTTTCCACCATCTTATAATGTTCGGTAAGACGTTTGAATTCGGGCGTTTTTAATGAATCAGTGATATTCCCAAGCAACCGATAAGTATTCTGCAGACGATTGAAAGATATATCTGACAATTGTTTATTATCCAACAGTATTCCTTCTTTATCAATATCTCTTCCCCGGGCAATAAAAGACATCGACCAGGCATCAAGATAAAATGATTTTATAATTTCAGCATAACCATAGGAATTGATTGTTTTTATAAAATCTGCAGGGAGATGCGGGTCAGTTTTGGGGCTAACAGTATTTTGATAATCCAACTCATTAGAACGCTCCGCTATTTTATCAGCAATTATCAAGTCTTTCTGTATAAGTAAATAGGAGTCTATATTTTTCATATCTAAGTCTTTAAAACTCTTTCCTAAAGAAATGACTTCTGAAAATGCCAGTTTAAGAAAGTTTATTTTATCAGTGGTGGATAACAACTCTGAAAAAGAAGCGTATTGTAATTTGGTTTGGTCATCAGAATGATGATAAATCGTATTGGCATCTATGAGATATAAGCGATAATATATAACGGCTTTCAGCAATAGACTCGGCAGTTTTTTATCGCCACCAATATCAATTTGCCTCAAAGCCTGGCAATATTTAATCAGGGCGTTTTCAGAACGTTTTTTCAAATATGATTGATTGCCTGATTCAAAATATTTTCTGGCTGTATCATAAGAAGAAGCGCATGATAAGGAAATAGAAAGTAAACAAACAAAACAAAAAAACAGCAGGAAAATTACTTGAAATCGTATTTTCATTCTTTCCATCCTTCTTTCCCGACTAATTTAACAAATACGCAGGACCCAAGATTATTTTCATCGGTTTTTTCACCATGTTTGGTTATCTGAATTAGGTCCTGATAATATTCACTGCCTACCGGGCATAACATAATTCCATCATCGGTAAGTTGTTTGATGATGCCCTGCGGAACATTAGGAGCAGCAGCACTAATAATAATACGGTCATATGGTGCAAATTCATGCCAGCCTAAGGTGCCATCGTCTATCTTATAATAAACCTCTGCCCGAACTGACGGCCGGTCAGGCGGGGATGCAAACTGTTCATTGCCTGAAGAATTATAACCCAATTGTTTTAATCTTTCCTGCGCAAGTTGTGATAACTGCGGTAATCGTTCTATCGTATAGACCTCTTTAGACAATTCAGCCAATAGAGCAGTCTGGTAACCGGAACCTGTTCCAATCTCTAATACCTTATGAGTCTCGTTCAGGTTTAGATGTTCTAACATAAACGCAACCATATACGGCTGTGAAATAGTTTGATTAAATCCTATGGGTAAAGGATTATCATCATAAGCCTGGAGTTTAAGAGAATTTTCCACAAAGAAATGTCTGGGGACTTTGAGAAATGCCTGAATAACCCGTTGGTCTTTAATACCACGAGCAATAATCTGGGTTTCAACCATCCGCTTTCGCTGATAAAGATACTCGTCTTTATTATTTTGGCGGTAGTCCCTCATTGAAATTAAAAGTTTTTGACCCTATTTTAATAGTGTCTCCATTTTTCAAACGGTAGTCATCAACTTTTTGCCCATTAATTTTACCTTGACTACGATTACCAAGATTAATAAATCTAAACCCGATCTCATCTCTAATAATCACGGCATGTCTCTGCTGTGTAAAAAACCCGCCTATCTGGAAATCACATCTTGGGCTTTTGCCAAAAAATGTCGTGGTCTTCATTATGGCATAGGTTAAATTACCTCTTTTATGGTGACTGTAAATTAAATGAGCTAATAATGAAGAGCTTTTTTCTTTCTGTCGCTGTTCTAACTGTTTGCGGTCTATGGAAATCGTAGCATCAATATCTATTTTTTGAGGTGCGGTATCAACCGCTTTGGCTTGTTCAGATTGCGGCAGTTTAAAGAAAATAGAGAAATTCCAGATATTTATCTCATCGCCATTATTCAGGTTATGTTGTGTAATTTTTTGACCGCGGACAAAGGTGCCGTTGCTGCTACCTAAATCAAATAAGGTGTAAATATCACCGTGTTTTTCAATCCGGGCATGATGCCTGGAAATACCGACATTGTCTATACGGACATCACAAGTCGGGTCCCGACCTATTAAAATAACGTCCTTATCTAAATTGAATGTGTTTACCGGCCGGCGCTCAAATGTTAATGTCAATTCTACCATAAAATAATTATTGGGTTTGCATTTGAATGTTTACACGTTTCCCGCCGACATATTTGACTATTCCATTTTTCAGGGCGAAAAGAGTATCGTCACGTCCGATACCAACATTAAGACCCGGTTTAAAAAGTGTTCCGCACTGACGAACAAGAATAGCACCGGCTTTTACTGATTCACCAGCATAACATTTTATACCGCGTCTTTGGGAATTACTATCACGACCGTTGCAACTTGACCCACCGCCTTTTTTATGTGCCATACATATCCTCCTGATTTATATTATGTCCTATTATATTATTCTATGTAACATCATTTGTCAAGAATTTTATTCCTCATTTTTATTATATCAATCATAGTATACAAACCGGGTTTGGATTTAGCAATAAAACGAGCGGTATATAAAGCTCCCCGACTAAAAATGTCTCTGGTATGCACCCGATGTATTAATTCGATACGTTCTCCTAATGTGCTGAAAATCACGCTATGGTCGCCGACTACATCACCGATACGCAAAGAATGAATCGGTATCTTTTTACCTGATTTATTGGTAATGCTATCTGCTAATCGAATCGCCGTACCGCTCGGAGCATCTTTCTTAAAACGATGATGGGTTTCAACTATTTCCATATCATAATTCGACCCGAGTATAGCTGCTATTTCAGGAGCTACTTTGAACATCACATTCGCACCTAAACTCATATTCGGACTTATCAAACAAGGAATCTTTTTACCGGCTGAACGAATATGATTTATCTGTTGTTTGCTTAAACCGGTTGTCCCGATCAACAATGCTGATTTATATTTCAGACACGATTTCAGAATGTTCATAGTGGCAGACGGCGTGGAGAAATCAATCACCACATCCGCTTTCTTATCTAACTTTGAAGAAACCCTTACACCTATCCCGCCGACGTTTATACCGGCTATCACTCCAACATCTTCACCGATACGCCGGTAATCCGGTCGTTCTATGGCTGCAACAAGTTTCAAATCCTTAAACTCAGGTATCAGGCGAATCAATGACAACCCCATTCGCCCGGCCGCACCATTTATCCCGATAGTAATCATTTATATCCTCCTCGATTAATCCTGCAGTTCATTACGTAATCCGCTTATCTCACGAATAATCTCTTCTCTTGACTGTTTATTAACGGGTTCACTATTTTTTGTAAGATTGGTAAGATTAAAAGCCAACTGATGTAATCTATCATAAAATATTTCCGGTAATTCCCGTGAAAGCAATAAAACCTGCTCCATAATAAAAGATTTTTCCTCTTCCTTTAGTCCCGACATACCGTCGGAAGATGTGCCGTTTATTATGCTTTCTATTTTTTGCAGAGATATTAAAACTATATCTTTATTAAATGAAATAATGCCCAACTCTATAATATTCTCGCCCAATGTTTTATCAGTCATCTCATAAAGTTTAGAGGCTGATGCATAAATAAGAACAAGTTTTTGATTAAGTTCTTTATTTTGTTCCGACTGATTAATGATTTGTGCTTGAATTGCCAATATCTCATCAACTTTTTGGACCAATGATTTCAGCAGGAAAACACTGCTTTCTATCAAACTTTTGTATTGGGTAACCATATCAAATACCCGTAATTCATCCTCTGCCAAAACGACCTTTAACATCGCATCCAATTTATTAAGTGCTTCTTTATGTAATTTCTGTGATGCTTGTATATCAACCAGAGACTTTTTTTGTATATCAGCAGATTTGGGAAACTGTTCCTTAATTTCTATCAATAAACCTTTTAAAACTATACCCTGTTTTCTGATTGCCCTAAGCATCCGCTCCCGTTCTTTGTGCGCCTCTTCAGAAGAAGTACCGATTGTAAGAATTTGTGTCTTGGAGATTTTTCCTATATCGCCATATTTATCCGTGATATAGCGGCTGATTTCATCAGGTTGCCGGCTGGGTTCAAAAACCACTTTAAACAAATACTGTCCGGCTGACGGCTTTTGCTTATAAGGTCCCAACTGGATTTGATAAGCACCATTTTTTACCAGGCATCTTTTGAAATCAAGATATCTTTCATTATCATTACCCGGGAATAGATATGAAAAAGTCACATCCATAACGGATTTATCAGGCAGGTTGGTTTTACCTTCAACATACAAAAAATATGCCGACTGGTTGTTATAAATAGTATTGTCCTCTTTGACAACCGGATTAATACTATAAGTCAAATCTGGTTCTTTATTCTTATCAGCAGATTCTGCAGTAAAACTAAAAAACATCAGACAAAAAAGAAGTAATATAATAACAATTAAATATCTCATATCTTTGAAATAAATAGTAACTTAATCTGTGTAATCTGTGGCTTCAACTCTTTAGCCTAAAACCAGAATGTTATTCCGACAAAAGGTCCGTTCAGGTTATCACCATGCGAATTTATCAATGAACGGTATCCGATATCAAATTCATTACGTTTTCTGAATAATCCCACCTTGAATTCAAAGTCAGCAATACGCACGTCATCTTCCAAGAAAGAATATGAGGCAGCACCTGACAATCCCCATGGTTTTTCAGGGAAGAAATCAACCGCACTTTGAAATGATACGCCACCGCCTATACCAGAAATATGCTCTCCGCCCACGCCGATTTTTACTACTGCATTGGTATCTTCTGCTCCCAACCAATTAAAATAAAACTTAAAACAATCCATTGTTTCATTATTCTTTTGATGAGATACATCTTCTATATATCTTGTGAAAGAAACCTCCTCAGAAACACCGGTAGAAAACTTTATTTCCTCGTTAAGATTATATGCCCAGATATCATTGTCTACCATTATATAATAACTTCTGAATGTACCGGCCAAAGTTCGGCCTATGCCATGGTCCCTATCCTTCTGATAAATCGGGTCATTAGCAAAATAAGGATATCTCATATAACGAATCCTATCTTCAAATAGAAAATCCATGTTTAATGCTATATCACAAACGAGATCACCAATAACTTCTCCAACAACTTCTCCAAGAATATCATCATCACCATCATTGTCCCAGCCACGATGTTCACCAGGATGAGACGGACTTCCTACCCTTCTATCATGGTCATCGCCTTTATCACCTTTACCTTTATCTTTGTCTTTATGTCCACCGCCCGATGCTCTATCATCACTGTATCCCACCGGTTCAGGAGACTCTTTAAATGCCTTTAATTTACTGCCTGATTCTTTATGTCCTGAACTAGCACAACCTGGAAATACCATTACGACCATCCAGATACAAAGTATCGTAAATATTTTCTTGTTCATTTAACCAACCTTTCATTTATTAATTAAAGAAGCAATATAACCTGCGCCGAAACCGTTGTCAATATTAACCACAGCAACCCCGGCTGCACAGGAATTGAGCATTGTTAAAAGCGGTGCTAACCCCTGGAAATGAGCGCCATAACCTACACTGGTCGGCACACCAATAACCGGTTTACTGACCAAACCGCCTACGACGCTGGCTAAAGCACCCTCCATCCCGGCAACTACAATAATAACATTGGCTTCCCTGATTAGATTAGAATGGTCCAAGACCCTATGAATTCCGGCAACACCGACATCATATAGAGTCTCTACTTTATTACCCATCATCTCGGCAGTCAGCCGTGCTTCTTCGGCTACCGGGATATCTGATGTCCCGCCGGTAATTATAACGATTAACCCTTTATTTTCCCGGCACTCTGCTGCTTTACGACGGTCAATCGTAATAACTCCGGCTCGTTTATGATATATTGCGTCAGATGCAATGCGTTTTACGGCTTGATAAGTCTTGGCATCTGCCCTTGTAGCCAGTAGATATTTATGATGACGCAGAATTTCACGGGCAATTCGGGCTGTTTCTGAAGGTATCTTACCCTGGCAGAATATCACTTCAGGAAATCCGCATCGTTTCTCACGTTCGATATCTATCGTGGCAAATCCTAATTTTTTATATCCCTGTCTTGCTTGTTTCATTGATAAGTTATTTAATATATGATTATGATATAGTCAAGAAAACTTCGTCCCTTACGGGATACTATTAAATAGAATACCGTTAGGTATAACTTCTGCCACCCCGCCTTGCGGGATAAACTCCGGCACCAAGACACTAACCCTCCAAAGGCGGACAGGGAATTCTTTGTGCCTTTGTGTTCCCGCCTTGGCGGGATGGCTAAATTTTATACTTTCCTATACTATTAAAAAATAATTATTTCTTGAC
>JAZDFP010000215.1:0-3521 GCA_043807745.1 Planctomycetota bacterium | reverse complement strand
GTGGTGAGATACAAATAATAGCCCTGAATATATTCGGTTCAATCAGGGTTACCCTGCTCTCCCCGGCATTGTATGATAGTAGATTTTCGGTAGTAGTCCTTTTCTAACTACCATGTGCCCCGCCGTGGCGGGACAGATCCGCCTTTGGCGGAAGTGTGGTGGTGCTGAGGGGATAAATACGAATCTGCCACCCCACTGGGGTAAACTCCGGCACTAAGACACGAAGGGCTTAAAGATTTCTAAGTCAACGACCATAAAGGTCGTTGTCTACCCGTCATTGGTAGGCAACGAGGTTTTACCTCGTTGACCTTTGTGGTGAAATTGTATTTTCTAACGGGGTTAATCTCGTGGTTAATATTAAGTCTAACTGCGCGGGTCCATTACCCGTCCGATAAACAGAATACTGCCGGAACGCATATCACGAATCATAAAAATAAAAGGACGGTCTGCCCGGAACTCGATTTCTTTAGGAGGAGGGGTAGCGCATCCAACGCTCATTCCGATGGCTGTTGCTGCGGCGGCTTCTGTGCCTTCTTCATTCACATCTACAAATGCCTTGTGAATTACCTTTGATATGGATAATCCCGGTTTCTCCGCGCTTATCCCTGAGAAATCCGCCTTGCTGCCATTAAATGCATCAACCATTCCCAGTGAACCAAGTATTTCATTGAGTTCGCATCCAAAATCCATTTTAAACTTCGGCAGGTAAACATTTACTTTTTTCCGGTCTAATTTTGACATCCATTGCTCTATGTTTTTCAGGTCAAATGTCTTCTCGAAATTTGTGAAACCGTCTGCTTTTTTAGGCAGGAAAATAACCATTGACATGGTGCTGGAAACGACATAAGGCAATTCAATAATCTGAGCGTCTTCCATCTCGGCGTATTTGAAGTTTTGTCTTTGATACATCAGAGGCGTTTTGATTTTTCCCCCTTTGAGCAGGGTAAAAGAGTCTTGTCCGGTCATCTTTTTATTGAATTCGAAATTCCAATCGCCCTTGAAATAAATAGCATTAGTCAGGACCAGCCTGGTAAGATTGTTGAGTCCTCCGGCCTTGATAAGATCCTTGATTTTATCCTGGGTTTCCTTTTCGACCCAGGCGTTGATAGTTTTACGGGCGCCTTCGGTATCTTTGCTGAAATCGACTTCCTTGATGCCGGCGCCATAACTTTTTTCGATAAGCGCCAGGAAAGCCGGCAGGAATTTATAGCCCTGCTGGCCCCACAAGGCATTGGCAATATTGAGTTGATAGCCCTTAGTCTTATCAGCCGCTAAATCCTTGTTCAGTTTGGCGAATAAGGGGTGGAGCAATCCCTGGCCCAGTTTGGAATGGAGCGTCTGAGCCATTTGGGTTTCGGTATTTCCGCGCGCACCGGCATAAGTCATTGCCAAGGCGCTCGAAATGCTGTAAGGCGAAAAGAAAATGTTGTCGTCTTTCCAGCTTAATGCGGCATACAGGTTCAGGGCAAATTCGTTATTGCCGTCAACTAATTTCTCACTGTCAGAAAGATTATTTTCCTTGAGTTTTTCATTTTTCACGGGCGGTGCTGTCTTCCCCTCATCCTTTTGGGATTGTGCATTGGATTCTTCGTCGTATGACCTGCCATAGATTTCGTTATAATGAGGCCGATATTTCTCCGGCACTACTTTATTAATGGCTAAACAGATTAGGTCGAAATGCTTCAACGCTATATGAGTAGTCCTTACCGTATGTTCTTTATGGTCAGCGGTAATGGTAAGAACTGCAAAACTACCATCTACTGCACCACCATCATACTTCTCATCTAACTCATAAAACTTATTCTCTACGATTACTTTCCAGATGAATTTCAGATCATCGGTCTTGATAGTAAATATTTCTTCCTTGGGTAAAGGCGACTTTTTTCTTTCAGGCATGGCGGGATAGTGTTGAAAACTACATTGCCCATCAGATTGAAGGGTAAGCTTATTAGATGTTGTCCATGGGGCGTTACCCCCTGCGTAAAAGATAATTTTCAAATCTTTAGGTACTTCATCTTTCACGGGTGGTGCTGTCTTCCCCTCATCCTTTTGGGATTGGGCATTGACTACTGCTGAAGAAGTTAATACAGCAGTCAACATCATTGTTACCAATACTTTTTTCCACATATATTTTTCTCCTTTTAGAGCCAGTTTGATGGTGCCGATGGCGCCAGAATTACTGGCTCTTATCCCGATATAACATCGGGACTACTATTTCTTATGTTTATATGATATTAGATAGACTTCAATGATAAATTTGCGAGGAAATATGAAAGATATTTTAATTGGCTCTGATTCGGGGGACACCCAGCACATAAAGAAATTATGTGCTGGGCAAGTCATACTGAATTATTTCTGGTGGCGCCGTTGGCGCCAGACATCTGTGTAATCTGTGGCTATTTTCCTTGACTTCCTTTCTTTTTAGGAGAAGATATTGTTAGAGGTAAAAAAGAGCCCGATGTCGGTTTTGATATTGCGGATACGGGAGCAAATAAATTAAGAGGATAATTATATGAAAATACGTCAAATGTATATTTTGATTGTGTCTGTACTTGTGGTGTGTATTTCTTCCTGCATTGCGCATTCCCAGGCCAATCAATCTGAAAACCCTAACAAAGTTGATGACCGGACATTAGAAAGATTGGTGTCCGACCTTTTAAACGCAAAAGATGCGGACGGACAGAATAAAATAACAGAGTCTTTACTTAATGCCCATCCTTCTATTGATAAAATAGAGGAATTAATCAAGAGAGGCAGGGAATATGAGCCTGATGTAAAAACCGGCTGGCAAATAGGTGAGAATACCTGTCTTGACGGTGAATCGCGTCCGTATCATTTTTATATTCCTAATAATTATAAGCACACTCAAAAATATCCGGTTATTATATTCTTACATGGCGGGGTAAGTTCACCGCAAATTATGCCGGACGAATATATTAAAGAGATATATAACCTGTGGGTAAGCCCGGACCAGGCAGAAGACCTTATTTATGTCATCCCGGTTACCAGCCGGGGCGCTGAATGGTGGACCGAACCTGGAGCGCATCATATTATTGATTCTATAGAAAATATCAAACTGAAATATAATGTGGATGAGAATCGTATTTACATAAGCGGGTTTTCGGATGGCGGTTCGGGTGTTTATTATATGGCGCTTCACCACAACACTAATTTTGCCGGTTTCATTTCGTTAAATGGATTCCTCCCTGTTGCACAAATGGGCGGGCAATCCGTCTATCTCCCTAATTTAAGGAACAAACCTATATATGCCGTTAATACCGGCAATGACCAACTTTATCCTCCGGATGAGGTGAAACCATATATTGAAGAGATGGGAAAAGCTGATGTGCCGATTACCGTTAAGAATTATCCGGATATTAGCCATTCATTAGAATACTGGGGCGAGGAAAAACCATTCCTGATTGATTTTATGCATAATAATGTGCGTAATCCTTTCCCGGCTAAATTATCATTAGAGACCGATAATATGGAATTAAGAAGAGTTCATTGGGTTCAAATAG
>JAZDFP010000214.1:0-3058 GCA_043807745.1 Planctomycetota bacterium | reverse complement strand
AAAGAATTTCTTAATCCTAATTTAAGTTCAGAAGAAATAGCAATCAATTCAGGTCTTAATAAGAAGACCATTACCAATATGTACAATAAGGCAAATAAGGAAATAGTGATAGAAGCTTCGTATGAACATTATGATACACTTTATCAGGCAATTGCAGACCTAATAGAAACAGAGCCAGATTTAGATTTAACCTTAACTATTAAATTTAGAAAAGTAAGCGTAGATTTAAATATAAATGAAAGCTTAATTGTGATTAATACGCTTGCGGTAAAAAGAGCAGCTTTACGGGGTGGATTATGGAGCACCGCGGGGAAAAGAGTGGAAAAATATCTAATGATTACGCTCTGCAAACTGTTTGAAGTTCCTTCACAGTATTATGACCAAAGCAAAATACCAGAATCAATTAGGGAAGTTGATTTCTATTTAATAAAGGATAAACAACATAGATGCGAAGTAAAACTTATGGGAAAGGGCAATCCCGAAAGTGCTGACGCAGTTATTGCCAGAGACAGTGCAATATTTGTTGCAGATAAATTATCAGATTTAAACAAGAAACAATTAAATTCGCTAAAAGTTGAATGGGTAGAATTACGCAGCAAAGACGGTTATAAAAGATTTACAAAAGTTTTAGACAAATTAGACATCCCTCATACAGATTTTAGTGGAGATATTGATAGTAGATTAGGAAAAATCTTTAAGGAAATTTTTGTATGAGGTGGTAATATAAAGATTATGACGGTAAAAAAGACCAACTGCATCAATTTGGAGCAATTATTTCAGATGTCTGGACTGATTTACATCGTATCAGACATAAGACAAGAAGAGATGAACATCCCTGTCAATTACCGGAACCACTTTTAGAACGGCTTTTATTAATGTCCACAAATGAGGGCGATATTGTGCTTGACCCGTTTATCGGCACAGGTACAACGGCTATTGCCGCCAAGAAGCTCGGTCGCAAATATATCGGAATTGATATTGACCCTGAATATGTTGAGATAACTAAACGGAAATTAGATGAGGTAAACGAAACTACATTGGGTGATTGTTACGTTAGTATCTATTTAAATAAGATAATTACTATTAGAGATAAAGATTGGGATAATATAAAAGAACATTTCGAGATAGCGGATGAGCCATTGGAATTGGAGCAAACCGCAATTAGATTATTGACAGAAATAGAGAAGACACGAGCCCCTTTATTAGTCAGCGAAAAAAGACAACATTATTCTATAAGAAGATAACCTGTCCCCACCCGGCGTAAAATACATATTATATTTAACTATGCCTGAATTAGATTTCTTCCGCTGTCTGGAAACCGCTTTGGAGCCAGTGTTTTCCGCTACGAATTACGCCCAAATCCCACAAGATATACTCGCCATACTTAATACTAATAATCTTCTAAAGGATACCTATCTTGCCGAGATTGAATGCGATAAATGCGGCGATGATTGCCCGGAGAATAATTGTTTTTCAATAAAGCACAGCGAAGAAACCAATAAGTATTTTTACACCTGTCCGACCGGCTATCTAAAAAATCCGGTCTGGCTGACGGCTGATGCGGTTAAGGGTAAACGGTTTGATTTCAACTGTTTTAGCGAACTAATAAAAGAAAAATCCAACTTATCCAGTCCCAAATTAGTGCATATATTCAGTTATGATATCAATGAAGTAGCCGATGGTGAAATCAACGGTAAAATCATTTCCGTTGTATATTGCCGTGGATTAGGTGATGGCGGATTTGCCAATGCCTTTAATGTTCTCAAGACTGGCGATATTGTTGATACGCTTATTGTCATCACACCAACCTTTGAACCTCTCCGAACCGACGATGCCCAATCTTTGAAAAACAACAATATTCATCTGATTACCTTAAAGACCGTCTTTGAGAATGGTTTTGATTTACGCGGTATAATAAAGCAAAAACTCCCTGAAACAAGACTTTCTACAGATGCATCCGTACAGTTATCTATTCCGTCTGGGACTACCTGGGATAAAATAGAAGTCATTATAGAACAAGATGAAGAACGTTGTGATATTTCTATCAACGACGACCAACATTCCTATAAGTATAATAATAAGCGATTACAAAATGTCTTTGTTAATCAACGCGATAAGAAACCTAATGCTTTGTGGAATCTTCTCGTAGATTTTGCCAAAGTGAATGGTAGAATCGGTTGGGGAAGAAAAGGTTATGTAAAACAAATCTACCTATCTAACGATAACACTAATACATTAGATATTGGTGATTATAGCGGAGAAACAGCAAAGGTTCAGATAAAACGTCCTAAAGATCAGAATACAATAAATAAATTCAAGACAAATAAAAAACTACTCTGTGATGCATTGCAGAGAATCTTTCCGGGCATAAAGGGGTCCCCGATTTCTTATAGAAAAGAAGACAAGGCATATCATACCAACCTTGAGATATCATATCGTATGGATATACCGCTCCGGTGATATTTCACTCTGCAAATTCGAAGAATCTCTAAAAATTCCGTAAAAATCATTCGTCTCTTATTCCTTATAAAACCTGCATTATAAGACAACTCGCCTAAAATCTTTTATTTTTACCCGTCCTTTCGGTGAAATTTCACCTAAGTATAATAGGCGAGGTTAATAAGATAATCGCCTAAGGAGGTGACTATGTTACGAAACTATATGGCTTCGGCTATACTGACCGAGGCGGTCAGGCAAAAGGTGGTTACTGAAACCGAGGCGGATATCGTTATTGATACTGCGGTCTATGAGAGAAGTCCATGGTATCTTTCTCGTGAGTTAGGCATCTCACCTGTTGAGGTGGTTAAGACATACGAGAGAGGTATCAGGAAACTGAAGAAGTGGCTATGTTCAGGCAACTTTGAGGCAGAGTTATTGCTCCTGCGATACAGATGGCTTTAGCCGAAAGGAGAAATAACTATGTTTCAACTAATGTCAAACTTCTGGAAGAAAGTAATTAAGGTGATAATTGAAATCATCTTAGACCAACTCCGGAAAAAGAGAGAAAAGAAGTAAAACCAGCCACAGATTTCACAGATTAAATGTGGAAGATGTGGTT
>JAZDFP010000213.1:0-2809 GCA_043807745.1 Planctomycetota bacterium | reverse complement strand
GGGGGATTTTTCCCCTCCGTCATCCCGCGCTATCCCGCAATCCATTTCCATATATTTTAAATAATTAATAAATAAAAATAAGATTAAGCCAGAGAGCATAAGCCGATTAAGGAGAAAAGGTCGAAATAAATCGGTGTCTCCGGCTTAATTTTACCCGCTTAGGCGGGTAATAACGAAATTTATGAAAAAAATATTAATAATTTTCAGCGTATTTTTGTTCATATTCGCCTTCGCCGCGTCTGCGTCAGCCGCAGGCTCAAGCGATTTAGTTGGTTGGTGGCGTTTTGACGGAAACGCGGATGATTCAACTGCAAATAATCTGGACGGCGTTGCTTATGGTGTTTCATATGCAGAAGGGATAGTTGGTCAAGCTGCAAGCTTCACTGGTACGAGTTATGTTGTTGTTGAGGACAACGCTTTACTAGAAGTTGATGATATAACATTAGAAGCTTGGGTTAAAGCAGAAGCATCGCCAGGTAACTATAAATATATTGCCGGCAAACGTTACTCGGGCGGAGCCGGTTCTTATGCTCTATATACTGGTGGTAATGGTGGGTTAAGATTTTATATTAATCGTTCTGGCGGGTATACTCTTTCTCCGGCTGTCACCGCTGCGGTAATTTGGGATGGTAAATGGCATCATGTCGCCGGAACATATGATGGTATCACTGTTAGATTCTATGTAGACGGCGTAGAAGTCGTTACGGGAACATCAGCAACCGGAGATATTGTTTATAATGATCAAGATTTCTACATCGGCAGTTATGGATTAGGATATTATTTTAATGGTCTTATTGATGAAGTCCGAATCTGGAATAAAGCATTAACGCCCGCGGAATTAGGTGATATGGATGATCCAGTAGTGGAAATAACCGCACCTAGCAACGGTGTTTGCTACACAACAGCAAGCTTGCCAGCTCCCGCGTATACGGTTACTGATGCGAACGATTATGCTGCTAAAGAGGTCGGCTATTCGACCGACGAAGGAAATCATACTTACACAGTTACCGCCACTGATGTTTTTGGGTACGAAGGTTCAGACTGGGTAACTTATACTGTTGACGATACGGCACCAGTGGTTACTATTGCTTCTCCCAAGGACGGTGCTTTCTATTTGGTTGGAACGGTTCCAACCGGTTCTTATGATGTTGACGACAAGAGTGCAACAATAGTAGAGGCAGGCTGGTCTGACGCTGTCGGTAGGCATACTTATACTGTGTCTGCTACTGACTGCGCGGGGAACGTCGATTCGGATTCGGTTACCTATTATGTCGTAGATAATTACGGCACTATAGGCGGACAAATTGAAGAAGAAGTTGTGGGCAAGAAAAAAGATAATCTTAGAATAAGCTATGGTGGCTGGGCAGGCAAGGCCGGTAGCGCTAAGTACGGTGAATTAGAAGTTACGTTTCATAACGTGTCTAAACCTTCTCTTGATAAGACTAAATTTATCGCTTCCTCAATTACTGGAATTACGTATTCAGATACAGAGACTGACGAAGGAGATGATGATTTACCGGCTCCGCCTGAATCTAAATGGAATAAAATTCAAATAGTGGCAACCGGAAATCTTGTAAATGCGTCAACTTTGGAGGTAATTACTTCAGGCACAATTACGATTAATGCCGTAGATACCGGAGAACCAGGCCAGGAAAATCTTCCTGATAGTATTAGAATTATGTTGACTGCGCCAGGCACTATGTATAACTACGATACAGATAACCCCGTATATGCTAATAGAGCATCCATAGATGCGGGTAATATACAAGTGGTATACCCGCCGTCAGAATAACCAGATTGTATCTTGTAATGCGATTAGACAGAAAGAATTTTTTGAGCTCACGCGCCTCCCTCACTTTTTCAAAAAGCGAGGGAGCGCGTGGGCTTTAAGATAAGAGAGAAAAAATTTTTGGGGGGTTGACAAGCTTCTTGTATGTGATAATATGATAAATCAACATTTTAGCCTGCTATCTTTTAATTTATTTAAGATAGAGGTTTTAAGGGAGGACCCAAAGGTCGAAAAAATTAATTTATTTAAATTGAAAAATTATGAAAAAATTAATAATTTTAGTAGTTTCATTGGCCTTGGTAGCGGCTTCAGTACCGGTGTTAGCCACGGGAAACGGCGCTCCTTCCGGCGCGCATTATAACTTAAACATTATCGGCGTTACCAATGATAAAAATGTCAATATGGATTCAGGTAGCGGCAATGTTATCTTTGTTGACCTTTCTGGTCGAACAAGGATTAATCTGCAAGAGGGCGATTTTGCCGTTATAGATAAAAACGGCACTGATGGCGTAGCGGCTTTTCAACTGCCTAAGCCAGGCATAGATCCATATCTTATAAATGATCCTTCTACTCAAACCGATACTGTAACCGATTACTCTGTGTTTGTCAGACCTTTGGGCAAGCCGGGTGGTTGGGCGACTATTAGAACTTGCGCCGATCTAGTTAAATTAGGAGTTCTTTCAGGTAAATTGGGGAAAACTTTAATTGGAAATGATGCAGCAGTATGTTCGCTTGAACAAGTTGGAAGTCCTATTACGTTACGCACAAAAGGTAAATCAACCTTTACAAATGTAACCGCAGAACTTTTAACTATTGTTTTTGCGGTAAACATTGACACTGATGGTGACGGAGTAGCTGATATTTCTGATTATGCAAGAGTGCCGATTTTTGACGAATCGCTAGAAGGCGAATATTGGGAATACGATAACAACGGCTTAAAACTTCTTCAGGTTCGTTTTTATCCAGGTGTTCCAACTGATGTTACAGACAGCGACGACGATTTTCTTTTTTAACAGAAAA